>JAITQT010000105.1 GCA_031288745.1 Deltaproteobacteria bacterium | reverse complement strand
AACTAAAGACTAAAGAGAAGGACGCCATTGCTCCTGTGTCTAAACCTAGGGGTTTTCTGGCGAGAAAGAAGATGACTAATCAGATAAAAACAGTTTTCTTGATGGTTCTTCTAGCAGTTTTAATCATGACCATAGGTCAGATCTTAGGCGGCGCTAAGGGAGTGGCCGTGGCCTTTGTTATCTCCTTAGTTATGAACCTTGGTGCCTATTGGTTTTCCGCCGATATTGTCTTAGCTAAGAGTAAGGCTAAGGTGGTGGGGCCTGGGGAGGCCCCGCAGCTCTATCAACTAGTCGAGCACTTAGCCGGCCGTGCTGGTCTACCTACGCCTAAGGTAGCTATAGTTGGCGATCCCACGCCCAACGCCTTTGCCACCGGACGTAATCCCAAGCACGCAGTCGTGGCCGTAACCCAGGGCCTTTTAAACATGATGAGCCGAGAAGAATTAGCCGGGGTGTTGGGACACGAACTAACTCACGTAAAACACCGCGACATTCTGATAGGATCTATCGTAGCCGTCATGGCTAGCGCCATTATGTTTGCGGCCAATCTGGCTAAGTTCGGGGCCGTCTTTAGAGGCTCTTACCGAAACAGAGGGGGCTTTAATCCTATAGTGGTTTTATTACTGGCCGTTTTGGCTCCTTTGGCCGCTTGTTTGATTCAGGCAGCTGTTTCTAGATCGAGAGAATATTTAGCCGACGATGGAGGTGCTGATATCGCCGGAAGCTCCATGGGGCTAGCCACGGCCTTAGAAAAGCTAGAGCGCACGGCCCAAGGAAGCGGCGGGCCAGTTGGGGCTACGCCTGAAACGGCGAGTCTCTATATAGTTAATCCTCTCTCAGCCCGCTCGTTTGCCGGTCTATTTTCCACCCACCCACCCACCCAAGAGCGCATAGCCCGCTTAAGGGGGCTAAGACCATAATTTTAGGGACTTAATCAACTACCTTTCCCTATAAAGGGGCTTGTAAAAGCCTTCGGTTGACCAGGGGAATTGGGCATGAATATTGAGCATATAGCCTCGAGCCCAGTGGGGGCGACTATAACGGCGATAGCTACATCGTCGCTTTGTTGATGGGCCCAAGGTCGATTTAAGGTCTCCCCAAGATAGCCTTGGCGAAATCGGTAAAGGCGCTCATAGCTGCGTGTGAGTTGATTCGGAGAGATTTATGAAGAGAGTTGAGAATAGGAAACGAGCTAAACTCCCGGACACTTTTATATTCAGCGGGTAGATAGGCCTTGTCGTAGAGGTGGTTGAAAGGCTGCCGGCAGCGTGGACTAATGACGCCGTAAGCTCCACTATTAGTCTAAACGGTACTTGGATACTGGCCAATGGGGCGAGGCTAGTGGCGAATAGTTGGCGCGTTGCCCCCAACCATTTAATTTATATGGCTTGGTGTTTGGCTCTTTGTAATGACCAAAGTGTCGCAATGATTTTTCTGACTAGAGATAATTAATAAGATAATGACTTTCTAAGCTCCTCGGGTGGATGAAAATCAACAATTATTTGATCTTCATTAAGGCACTTGGAGCTTACCCATTATCATCGAGCTAACCACAAAACGCCCGTAGGCTCAAACTCGCGGTCGGTAAAGCGCCTAGTCGCCGATTGGTTTGGAAACTCACGCCAGAAGGGTGGAACCGCAAGACTAGAAGATCGTTACTTAGATAGCTTGAGCTATCTCGGTGGCGAGAGGGTAGTCTTTGCTTAAGATATGACCTAATTGACCTCGGTTAGCTATGGAGCTAGATAACTATGTGTATCATCTTGTCTTTCGTGTCTATAGTCGAAGTTGATTTTGGGGCCCGCACTCCCTTAGCAGAGTGGGTTTCATGGGGGGGCTTGACGGCCGGTTGTCTATTCACAAATTTTATTAACAAGTGGCCAGGCGGAAGAATTCCGCCAAGCTAGACTTAACCTGCTTTAGAGGCAAATTTATGTCAACTAAAACAGAATCGCCCCATAATACTATCCGTACGGAGATTTTGAAACGGCTTAATGAAAAAGATTACAAGCTCGAATTCACCAATTCCGACATAGCCGAGCCTATAACTAGTTTTGAGCAAAAAATCGAGCTTATACCTCACATCCTGGGTGTGGAGGTTCAGCCTATAGTCCCTGGCCAGCCCGAAATTTCAGTAGATGTTCACCGGCCAAAGCTCAAGATTGATAAAAAAGGCTACGTGTGTTATTGGTTCAATGAAATTATTTCCGAGAAGACTAGCCAATGGGAGAAGGTCCTAGAGAGCCTTATTGATAGCGCCCATAAGTCTTTTATGATTCATCTGAACGCCTTCATTCTCAACGAGATGGTCATCAACGTGAGCTATCGTAATATAGGCACTGGCGCGGGATACTACGGCAACTATAATTTAGGGTCTGTTGATACTCCGCTTCACATTACCCCGGAAAACGTTCTTGAGAAAATTTACGAACTTGGCGAAGTCTTGCGCGAACAAAACCATTGGGTCTCTGGAGAGATGTTCTTGGTCGTGCCGAACGTCGTTTGGCGGCTAATCTCTTTGTCCCCTGAAGGTAACGCGGCTTTAGAAATCGACAGGGCCAATATGATTATAGATGGTTCATGCCCTAAGAGGATTTTAGGTTTTAACGTTTACGAAGCCAACACCGTCTCACTGAAATACATAGATTCCCATCCCTGCGATTATATGATCGCTGGGCATCGTCACGCTTACGCTCAGGCCGCTAGCCATCTCCCGCCTAGAATAAGTGTTCCAGAGGATAATATCGGAACTAAAATTAAAATACCTTTCTCTTGGGGCGGGGCTATGCTTTACCCAGATTGGATCGCCGTGGCTTTCGCCTGGTTCGATCCTCAGATTACCTACTAAGAGAGTTTACCTGGCTAACGTCAATTTTATTGAGGGGGGAAACCGTGGTCGATTAACGGTATAGGTGCGGGAGTCGGTCGGCTTAATGGTTCCCTTTCGCGCCCAAGCCGTTTTTGGGTGACGATGAGGTCGTTAGGACCTCCTTTTTGTTCCTCAGAGCGTCGATGGGGGGCCAAAGACTTAATGGCGCACACTATAAGGTATCCAGAGCAAAGCTAAGAAGAGGCCCTAGCGGCTGGCTATCCTTTACGTCTTAGCTAAGGCTTAGGCGATAAGGCCCCCGAAATTTAAGCAGCTAGAGACTATAAAATGAGTTTAAGCACAATAAATGATTCGAATCCTTTAATATCTTGAAAAGGCTGGGTTAACATCAATAAACAGCGTAACCGTTCATGAGCCCTTCTAGAAGGCCTAAGGCGCTTTTAGATTTTAGCAGTGCCTTCTATCCTCTGTAAGGTTGGCTTTAATGGATTTTTCAAGTTGAGAAAAATGTCAACCATTAGCCATTATTAAGTCTTATCTTCAGTCAAGCGAGAAGTGGAAGACAAGGGTCTTAACGAGGCCTTGTGAACTATTACCAGAGCTTAGCTAGAGAGATTTAAAAGGCGCTCTGTTAGGTCTAAAAAAATTCTAACAGGACCTTTAGGCCGCGATAAGCCCGGGTACTTACAGGATTAGGTAAAATTAAAGACTTCTCTCTTCGCCTTAACCTTATAGGCCTTTTAATGGCCCAAGATAGGCTAAAACAGGCTAGGTTCCCAATTTATTAGAGGGAAAAAGATTAAAGAGTTAAAGTTCTTTAATAGATCTCCAAAAGCACCTCTGCTCGCCCGACTATGGCCACGGCCATCAACTTTACCATCTGATTTTGGTTCTTATATCTATCAGCGTATCTTTTAAACTCGATTTGCTCTTTCGCCTTATTTAGGGCTTTAAGTAATAAGGCCCCCCTCCGGGCCTCCAGGTCCTCTGTGCTCTCGTTTTCTTTAGGCTCTAATTTCTCGTATTTAAATTCGCAGACGAAAACAGTGTCCTTTTTAGTAGTAATCAGTAAATCCATTACCCCTTCAGATTCG
>JAITQT010000408.1 GCA_031288745.1 Deltaproteobacteria bacterium | reverse complement strand
GGGTGAGACTTCTTTTTTCTTCCAGAACAATGCCCGCCATAACGGCTCCATTTCGCTCATTATTATTTAGGGGCCCTTAAGATCTCGCAGGTGGCGGCCTTAAAGAGGCCAAACGCTAGTTAGGCCGCGATTCATGCCAAGATTTTTAGAAAAAAATGCCGAGACGCTCTTAATAGGAAATTTTTTACCTAGCGTATTATTTTAGTATAGCGAGAGATAAAAAAAAATCAAGTTATTAATAAAGTTTAGTAAAAATAAGGTTTTTTAAGGTAAAGGCTAGGGGCCCCTAAAGTACGGGGCTGAAAAATTTAGTGGGCTGCCTTAAAGTTTATTTTTTTAGGGTACCTAGGCTAGCCTTAGGCCTGCTTTAGTCCGTTTTAATTAGTCGCTTCGGTCCTCTTTTCGTCAGGCGTTGGCTCAAAACCCGGGCGAGCGGCGCTGACGATAACTAGTTCTGGTTTTTTGATAAAGACCTTGGTGTCCGGGGGAATGCTTTCGGTCAGCCAGACGTTGCCGCCGACGACCGAGCGAGCCCCTATTACAGTTTGACCACCTAAAATGGTGGCTCCAGAGTAAACGATAACCTCGTCATCCAAGGTTGGGTGGCGTTTGGCCCCTTGAAGCCTTTTGCCGGCGTCTCTAGGTAGCGAAAGAGCGCCTAAGGTCACCCCCTGATAGAGGCGTACTCTCTCTCCAATAATTGTGGTTTCTCCAACCACGACCCCAGTACCGTGATCGATAAAGAAACTACTGCCAATATTGGCCCCAGGGTGGATATCTATGCCGGTTTGACTGTGAGCCACTTCCGTTAGTATCCTAGGGATAAAGGGGACCTTCCTTTTCCAAAGTTCGTGGGCCAGACGGTAAACCATGGTGGCGTAAACACCGGGGTAAGACAGAATTATCTGATCGAGATGATCCCCTGCGGCCGGATCGCCTTCTTTAGTGGCTAAGACGTCGGAGGCCATTAATTTACGCAAGGTCGGCAAAAATTTTATTACGGCCATAGCTTCAACGCGGCCTTGCCGACGGCAATCAACGCAATTTTCGCCGTAGCGGACGTGAGCTAAGCGGATAGCCGAACAGATTTCTTGCGATAAGAGATCGAAAAGACCGTAAAGTAAGCGGCCTATGGAGCGCTTGACCACGGAATCGGCGGCCATGGGTTGACGCTCAAAATAACCAGGGAATACTGCTTTGCTAAAGAGGCTGATGATTTTTTTTGCAGCCAAAAAAGAGGGGCGGGGAACTGAGGTTACGTATTCGAACTGTTTTAGTTCTTTTCTTAGGTTAAAGAGAGTTTCAACCGTCTCTTCTAGTTCTGGCGCAGCCTCGGTTAAATATTGAGTCTCCGAATCCAAATAGTCACAGGGTTTGTTATCAAAAATATTATCCATTGGGGCCTCTGTTTTTTTAAAACTCGAGTCGCCTCCGAGTTAAGTTTGGTTGCGATTAAGGTGAAGGGCCTAAATAAAGATTAATCTTCTTATCGGCCCAAGATTGCTTTTTTGTCGCAAGTAAATATAGGCGCGGATAAGGCCCTCCGTGGTCGACGGTTGGGCTAGGTTAACATCGATGATTAAAGATTCTAGGCATACTAGTCCGCATCGACCTATAGTTAAGGTCGACTTTCAAAAAGAAAAAGAAATATAAAGGCCGACTTCCTTGGAAATAACCAAGGACTTTTGGCTTATATAAAAATTCTATCTAAAAAAGTCGACTAAGTCCAGCTCGATTTCTAATATGAGCCTGGCCAACTAAATCTAGTCTAATTTTTGCGCCTTTTTGGTGGCCTAATTAGCTTTTTAGCTGAGCTAAAAAGCTGTAAAAACATGACCCTACTTCTAAATATGACCTTTAAGGGGTCCTAAAATCGACCGGGCCGGCCTGCTTAGCCGCTTTAATATGTTTAAAGACTTCTTCGCTAGGGGCTTTATAAAAAGAAAGGACTTCTTCGAATACTTCCATAGCTGCTTCAAATTCTTCGGCCACTACTTCATCGGCCCCCAGGCGGGTTAGTAACTCTTTAGTTAGTAGAAACCTTGCTCTTGCCAGAATAAAAACCTTAGGGTTAATCCTTTTGGCCTCGACTATAATTCTTCTAGTAGCTAGGGGGTCGGGGATACTAACTACCAAAATAGCCGCATGTTTGAGCCCCACGTGCTCTAAAACGTGTTCGTTAACTGCGTCTCCGTAGACCACGGGTTCTCCGAGCTTTTGAAAGGATTGAACGCTACCGGGATTCATATCAATTATGGCGTAAGGCTTATTTAGAATGCGGCAAGCCCTAGCCACACCTTGCCCGGCCACTCCAAAGCCCACCACCACCGCATGCCCGGAAAGTTCTAGTTTAGGTTCTTTAATATCTTCTGGCCCTGCATCGGTAAACTTAAAAGCTAAAGTGCGGCCGAGAGCTAAGGCTAGAGGGGTCATGGCCATGGTTAAGACGGCCATATTTAAAAATAAAGTTAATTCTTCTTTAGATAAAAGCTCTAATTGACCGCCCGTCTTAGCCAAAACGAAGGAAAATTCGCCCACTTGACAAAGAGCTAAGCCGATTAAGACGGCCACACGGCCGGTTAGGCCAATGGCCTTCATGGCGAAAGCCGCGCTAACCACGTTTAAAACCATCACTGCTAAGGCCAGTCCTAGGGTCAGGATAGGATTATGAATTAAAGAGACGATATCCATCCTTAGGCCAATGGAGACGAAAAAGAGGCTGGTAAAGATATCTCTCATGGGCATAACCGAGCCTATGGCCTGGTAGGCATAAGGAGAGCCGGCAATAACTAATCCGGCCATAAAAGCGCCTAAAGCGAGAGATAACCCAGCTTCCGCAGTGAGAAAGGCCGTGCCCAAGCACACGAGGGCCACGGTGAACATAAATAGTTCGTTACTTTTGGTGGCCGCAACTTTTTTCATAAGCGGCGGCACTACCCAGTTGGCTAGGAGAGCTACGATGGCTAATATAGCTAAGACTTTCAAAAAAACGATGTGGAGCGGGTCGCCGCTTTGATGGCCGGCTAGAAGGGGAAAGAGTAAGACTAGAGGCACCACCGCGAGGTCTTGAAAAATCAAAACGGCAAAGGCCCCACGGCCGTGAGCGCTATCCATCTCGCCGCGCTCTTGGAGGAGCTTAAGGACAATGGCGGTGGAGGAGAGGGCGAAAAGAAGCGCCCAAACTATGGCTTTATTCCAAGAAGAGCCTAAAATCATAGCTATGGGGGCGATAAGGACCACGGCGAACAACATCTGGAGACTGCCGCCCAAAAGGACCATACGTTTTATTTTTAAAAGGCTCTGGATGGAAAATTCCAAACCAATGGTAAACAATAAAAGGACAACGCCCAATTCAGAAAGAACTTCGACTGGCTCCGCTCCTTTGATTAAAGCTAGGCCGTTGGGTCCGACTAAGATGCCGGTGGCTAGAAAGCCAACGATGGCCGGCATTTTTAGTTTGAGACCAAAATATATGAGAATTATTGATAAGGCTAAGAGGGCTATTATTTTGCCAATCAAAAATTCGGTTGATATTTCGCTCATAATGAAGATCTAGTTTGTCTAAAACCGAAAATTTCGTTCTTAATTTTAAAATAAGGTCAGAGTTTTCGGTCGGTGGTCAAAGACCTTGAGTCTAAAGATCAATTAAGAATAAAAGATGGTTATTTGCGGCTAAGCCCTATGGAGAAGGCTTGGCCCGCGAAATCGCCAAGCCGGAAATATTTTTGAGAAGGAAAGTAGATCAATGGATCGATTTTTTCAGCCTCCAAACCATTTGGGCCTAAGACCTCCTCGTCGGCTTTAACGTCTTCAACTTGGCCAATAAAGAGGGTGTGGCTGCCTAAATCAAAGCGATTAACCAAACTAAGTTCGGCCACGACTGGGCACTGAGCGACGTAAGGGGCAGCTACTAAATCGCTTTTGATAGCCTTAAGAGAGCATTTTTCAAATTTATCGTAGTTGGACCCAGAAACTAGGCCTGCGAAATCAACCGCTTTAACGAGTTTGGCTGAGGGAAAGCTTATGGTGAAGGCCTTATTTTTTAAAATTGAAGAGTGGGTTAGTCTAGAAGCTCTAACCGAAACGCCTAAGGCGGCTGGTTCAGAGCAAACAACGCCGCCCCAGGCCGCAGTCATAATATTGGCCTGGCCGTTTTCATCGTAAGAGCCTACTAGGTAGACGGGTAACGGATAAGCAATGGTCTTACGACCTAATGATTTTTTCATTTTTTTCCTTTTAAAAATATTTCTATCAGAGCCCAAGGTTTTTCAAGGGGTGAGTCAGAATTAGTCAAATAAAGCTTTAAGGCCGGCGTCAAGATGATTTAAATGAAGTTGAAACGTCGAATTGAATTAGAGGCGGGCAATAGAGATCGGGCCAATAGTTTTTAAGTGATGAAGGCCTCCAGCAAACCTAAAGGATTTTGGCCAGGGGTTCGTCTGGTTGGCTGCGCTGCTCTTAAGTCGGCCGGTCGTAAGCCTAGGGTCCCGACGAGGGTTTATTAAGTATATCACGAACGCTTGTTGGGAAGAATATAACTTAGCCGCTAATTTTTCAAGCCTCTTTTTATTGGGAACTATCTAATATGCGATTTACTCTTAAAATTGGCTAAGAAAAATGGCAGTGGCTACCAGTGGGTAGAGATCTTTAAAAAAACAAGCCGAAGGTCGCCCCGGCCAGAGCTCTAATTTAAAGTTGATTGGAAAAATAAATACATGATTATAGCTATAAAATAATTATGACTGTAGTTTTATCAAATGATAAAATAGTTAATTCTATATTAAAATAAATATTATATAAATATAAATTCAGATAAGATTAAATGTTTAAAGTAAAATATTTAAATTAATGTTTTTGTAATCATTTACAAGCCTATCCAAGAGGCTAGCTGCTCTTTGAGATTTTAGCAGAGCATTTTATAGGCTGTTAAGGTGGCCTTTAAGGGATTTTTCAAATGGCTCGGGAAATGACATCATTAGCCCATATTAGGTCTTTGTTCAGTCAAGCGGGAAGTGAAAACAAGGTCTTGAAGAGGCCTTGTGAACGGTGATATATTTTATGGGCTCACCAGATTTAAGAGTCTTTATTTTCCTAGTTTTTGGTAGATTAAAACCACCCCCTTTAGGCGGTAGCTTTAGCCTTATCATTTTTACTTAACGAAGGCCTATCTAACCACCCGGCCTCGAAGGGGTGGGGGTTGGTAAGGATGCGAGAAAGGAAAGAACTTTCCTTGACCTTAGCTTGGCTAATGAAGGAAAATATAGCCTTGAAAGAATACCACATAGCCAATAAAGTTTAAAATAAACTACGCCGATACTACCATTGCTGAATCCGTAACCGTTCACCAAGTCTTTTTTTCCCCACGTTGCGGCTGGTAGCGACTTTCGAGTTGTAATTAAGTTTTAGTAGACCCTTAAGTTCTTAACATTAGTTCTTTTAACGTTTCTACTTAGCTCTCTAATCCAACCATATATTTTAACTTTGATCGAAGCGCAAAAACCTCTTAAAAGCAAAATAGTCTAAAAAATTAACTAGTAATAAGGCTACGTTACAAATTTAAGGATTGATAAAGGAGACTTTTTGCGCTGCGATCAACTTTGAAATGTTAAAATTACTAAGCTCCTAGTAGGGGACTACATTGTTGCGAAATGGGTCGTCCCTTTCAATAGGCTTTGCACCGCAGCGTTCTCTCTTGTGAACTGGCTCTTAAACGTTCACATTTGTGAACGGAGACCTGAATCCGAAGTTAAAAGAGTTGATATAGATTAAGTACCTAAGAGAGCAGCCTAAAAGAGTCTTTACAGATTATCGCGACAAAAGACTAAGCCAGGCCTTTTAGGCTAAAGGCAAGGCACCTATAGGCGCTAGTGATGGCCATCTACAACTGCGTTAACGTTAAGGCCGCCTTCATAGCGTAGGAGGCCTTAGAAGGGGCTGGGCTAATAATGATAATTTAAGAAATCACCTAAACTAGTCTAAGATAGCCTTGATCTAGGACTAATTGGGAGCTAGCAAAATTTAAATAAAAACTTGATAGATATATTTACAAGTTGAACTTAAAGAGTGGCGATAGATAAATAGGGTTTGATGATGAGAAAAATTTTACTTCATTTACTTATATAGATTAGTATAGCCTAATTTTTAATCGTTTTTTAGGTAGTTCTTTATAATACCTAATATCGACACTTTTTTCTTTCCATTAATTACTTTTTATTTAACCATCGCCAATTAACATCAATGCCTAAGGCCCACTTTGTTATAAATTTTATTCGCAACCATCAACTTAACCGTATTAGCCTAAGTTTATAGAGATTTTTAAAATTAAAGCTTAGTATTGTTAATTAAGTAATCGTTCACCAAGTTTTTTTTCCCCACGTTGCGGCTGGTAGCGACTTTCGAGTTGTAATTAAGTTTTAGCATCCCTTAAGAGCTTAACATTAGTTCTTTTGAGGTCTCTACTTAAGCTCTCTGCTCCAACGATATATTTTAACTTGGATTAATGTTAAAATTACTAAGCTCCTATAGGGGGCTACATTGTTGCGGTATGTGTCGTCCCTTTCAATAGGCTTGGCACCGCAATGTTCTCACTTGTGAACAGGCCCTTAAACGTTCACATTTGTGAACGGACACAAGCGCTATCTCGGACCAAGAAAAAAGCGTCCTTAACCACAGCCTTAGACCCGGTAATTTGATTATTTGATTGATTGGCCCTTGACAAATTTTCTAAAAAAAAGTACAAAAGGAAATTATAGCGCCATTAGCTCAATGGTAGAGCAAATGACTCTTAATCATTAGGTTGAAGGTTCGAGCCCTTCATGGCGCACCAAAGTTTTGTTTAGCCGTAAAAGTAATGAGTTTGGGGGAAAACTATAGCCCAAATTTTTCTCAGCTCTCTCGGCGGACTTCCTTTATAGTGCGTTAAATAAAGGTTAGCGCCTCAAGGGGAAAGAGAACTAGGAGATCTAGTTTAATCTCTTTTGTTTAACCGGAGCGGGAGTAATTCCGCTTTTTTTTTGGCCTTTTATTGAGTCTAAATCGCTCTCTTTATACGCCTTAAGCTGAGGTCATCGGCCTAGACTTTAGGTTGTAGAGTAAGTGATTTGTGTCCGTTCACAAATGTGAACGTTTAAGGGCCCGTTCACAAAAGAGAACGCTGCGGTGCCAAGCCTATTGAAAGGGACGACACATACCGCAACAATGTAGCCCCCTATAGGAGCTTAGTAATTTTAACATTAATCAAAGTTAAAATATATGGTTGGAGCAGAGAGCTAAGTAGAAATGTTAAAAGAACTAAGGTTAAGAACTTAAGGGTATGCTAAACAATGTCCACAACTTAAGGCACCCGAATACTCAACTAAAAAATTTGGAGGAAACAAAGCAATTAAAATTTGATCGAAGCGCAAAAAGCCACCTTTTTATCAGTCCTTAAATTTGTAACAAAGCCTTATTGCTAGTTAATTTTTTAGACTATTTTCCCTTAAGAGGTTTTTGCGCTTCGATCAAGGATGAATCGTTAAGTTGTGGACATTGGAATGCTAAAACTTAATTACAACTCGAAAGTCACTACCAGCCGCAACGTGGGGAAAAAAAGATTTGGTGAACGGTTACAGTGATTTTAAGCGAATTACCTATGAAACTTTTAATCGTCGAGTCGCCTGGTAAAGTCAAGAAAATCCAGGCCATATTGGGTGCCGGCTGGCGGGTAGCCGCTAGCGTCGGTCACGTTCGCGATTTACCCATTAATAGCACGGCCGTCTACCCACCTGATTTTAAACCTCTATACGAACAAACCGAGCGAGGCAGCCAAGTAATAGAGCGATTAAGAGATCAAGCTAGCGGAGCTGAGCAGATCTATCTAGCCACCGATCCTGACCGCGAGGGGGAAGCCATTGCCTGGCACTTACAAGAAAGTTTGGGCCTAGGTGAACTTAAAAGAATTTCCTTTACTGAGATTACAGAAAGGGCCGTAAAAAAAGCCCTCAACAACCCCCGACCTATTGATATGGCCCTCGTTAGAGCCCAGGAAGGCCGCCGGGTGCTTGACCGCTTAGTTGGCTATCAGGTTTCTCCTTTAGTTAGAAACGTGTCCGGGCAAAATTTATCGGCCGGACGAGTGCAATCTCCGGCCCTAAGGTTAGTGGTGGAGCGCGAAGAAGCTATTCGGGCCTTTAAGCCAGAAAGCTTTTACGGGGTCGAAATGACTTTTAAAGGCCCCTGGGGTACTGAAAAGGAAAATTGGAAGGCCAGTTGGAATCCTAAAAATTGGCTACCAGAAGGCCAAGAACGCTTTAAAGACTTAGCGGTGGCTAAAAAAGTGGCCGCACTAGATAGTTTGAAGGTCGCTTCTTATGAAGAGGGCAAGCAAAGGCAAGCTCCGGCGGCTCCTTTTATTACTTCGACCTTACAGCAGGCCGCCAGTAATGTCTTAAAACTCGATCCTAAAGTGACCATGGCCAAGGCCCAGAGCCTTTACGAAGACGGCCTAATTACGTATATGCGAACCGATAGTCCCAATATTTCGCCAGAGGCGGTCAAAGAGATAAGGGATTGGGCCGAGAGCCGCCGATTGCCAATCCCTTCGAAGCCACGTCATTTTAAGGCTAAAGAAGGGGCCCAGGAGGCGCACGAGGCTATTCGGCCCACTCATATCGAAGTTGAAGAGGCCGGGCCAGATAAGATAACCCAGGCCCTCTATAAGCTTATCCGCGATCGCGCTTTGGCTAGTCAACTCGACGACGCCGTTTATGATGCAGTTAAGGCCGTTTTGGTTAACCAAATTGACTCTCGTCAAGTAATTTTCGAGGCCAAAGGTAGAAGGCTAATTCAGCCCGGCTGGAGGACAGTGGTCGATTCAGATCAAAGTTTTGAAAAAGGAGCTAGTAAAGATAAAGAGGCTGACGAAACTAATAACCCTGTGCCTAAGCTTGAGATAGGCGAGGATTGCCAGCCTATAAGCTCGGAAGTTAAGTCAAAGAAAACCATTGCCCCCGCTCGTTATACCCAAGCTAGCCTTATTCGTGATTTAGAGAGAAGGGGCATAGGCCGACCTTCGACCTATGCGGCCATCATGGATAATATTGTCTCTCGCGGGTACGTTAGGGCCGACTTTAAGCGCCAGTTGGCCTCCACCCTCATGGGCGACCAATTGATGGGATACCTTAAAAGCCGCTTTGGTTTTGTCGATTACGATTATACAAAGAATCTGGAGGAAAAATTAGACAACATAGCCGAGGGGAAACTAGATTACCTTTCAGTGGTAACCGAGGTTAATTCAATTTTGATAACCGAAATTATTAACTTTACCTCCTCTTCGGGCCTAACTTGTGCCGAATGCGGAGGGCCGTTAAGTCACATGGTCGGAACCAAAGGCGAGAAAGCTTACGATTTTTGGGCTTGCCGCAATAAGGAACTCTGCGGGGCTACCTTTGAAAATTTAAACGGGCACCCCGGGGTGATGACCATCCACCGCATCTCCGAGCACTCTTGCCCTCAATGCGGCTTAAAGCTTCACCGGCTTTATAAGCAAGGACCGGATGGTTATAACTATTGGGTTTGCCGTTTGGAGGGAGGCTGCGGCTCGAAATTTAACGATCTCAACGGCGCTCCAGGCTCTAGAAAAGTGCCCCCGCAGGTAACCTTTACAGATTTTAAGTGCCAAAAATGCGGCCAACAGCTTAAGCATATAGTTAAAGAGTCGCCCGAGGGCTATAATTTTTGGGCTTGCTCAGATAAAGTTTGCGGGGCTAAATATCGAGATCATGAGGGTATTCCGGGCGTATCTTTTGGGGAAGACGAAGTAAAGCACTCTTGCCCTCAATGCGGCTTAAAGCTACGCCACAATTATAAGCAAGGACCAGGTGGTTATAACTATTGGGTTTGCCGCGAGGAGGGAGGCTGCGGCTCTAATTTTAACGATTTTAAAGGGGCCCCGGGCTCTAAAAGGGAACCCCCGCAGGTAACCTTAACCGATATTGATTGCCCCAAATGCGGCCGAAAGCTTAAGCATGTAGTTAAAGAGCCGCCTGGGGGTTATAATTTTTGGGTCTGCTCGGATAATCTTTGCGCTTTGAAGTATAATGACCTACAAGGGGCCCCGGTGCTAACGAAAGCTATCAATGAAGAGCAATTTTCATGCCCCGAATGCGGTGGAAGGCTTAGGCGCTCTTTTAAAGAAGGGTTTGACGGTCTATATTTTTGGACTTGCCTTGAGAGTGCTTGCGGCTCTAAATTTATCGACGATAACGGTAGGCCCAACCAAAAATTTCCAACTAAAGTTAAACTAACCGATTGCTTGTGCCCTATTTGCGGCCAAAAGCTAAAGAGAGTGGAAAAAATAGACGGCGGAAGCTATATTTTTTGGGTCTGCTCGTCAAAAGAGTGTTCCTCTAGGTTTGACGATAATAATGGGCTACCGGGTGACTTATTTAAATACGAATCGACCGAATACTTATGCCCCGTTTGTTCTTCCCCTTTAAATCGCTCGGTTAAGGAAGGCCCTAGGGGTTTTGATCATTTTTCTTGTCCTAATTTTGAGTGTCAGGCCCGCTTTAAAAGTCAAGACGGCGCTCTTGGGGAGCGGCTAGATTGGCCTAAAACCGAAAGGATTAGAACTCAATTTAAGTGCCAATCCTGCGATAGCGTCCTCTATCGCAAGAGTGGCCGGAGCCTTCGCACTGGAAGAGATTATGACTTTTTTTCCTGCTCTAACGTAAATTGCCGTCGCACCTTTCCTTGTTTTAACGATCAGCTCAATTTTTTTAATGAAAAGACGACCCCTGCGCCCGAGTATAGCCCATTAGACGAGAGTTTAAAGAGCGAGCCATCAAATGAGATTGATAAGGCTCTAGACCACTTAAGGGGCGATAGCCGTCAGAGTGATTATAATTGCCCGCAATGCGGGGCCATGTTAGAGCATAAAACGGGTTTTAGTCATTTTTCAGGACGCGATTACGATTTTTTCGCCTGCCCTAATCGTAATTGTCGCAAAACCTTTAAAAGCACCGGTGGGGCCCCACTTTTTTAGTATGATTAAGGGGCAAAAGGATACTTGGTAAAAGGTAGGCGTGAAAGAGGCTAAGAGAAGATTAAGAGAGAAAAAGGTTAAGGCTCGGCTCTTTGGTTTTTGATAAAAAAACAAAAAAAGTCGGGCTTTTTTATTTTAGGCCGAAGTTCCCTCGCGAAACGAGTAAATGGGTGAAATATATGGATAAATTTTTTTTGTGTACCCATGCGTCCTTAAATTAATAGCTTATTATTTAAAGTTAATGTCAATTTTATGTACCCATAACACCATTTATCTCTATACTTTAAGTTTTAAAATAGAAGTTCGTATTACATAGCTATTTTTTAGTCTTGACTTTTTGGTTTCATCGGCGTATCCTTGAAT
>JAITQT010000391.1 GCA_031288745.1 Deltaproteobacteria bacterium | reverse complement strand
GGAGCTTAGTAATTTTAACATTAATCTAAAGTTGATCGAAGCGCAAAAAGTCCCCTTTATCCGTCTTTAAATTTGTAACATAGTCTTATCACTAGTTAATTTTTTAGACTATTGTGCTTTTAAGAGGTTTTTGCGCTTCGATCACTCTTAAGCTAGCTAAACTATCTCGGCCACCTCGTTATAGTCTAAACGAGGACCCCGGGGGTAAAACCCACCTTCGAGCCCATAGCCGAGATTAATCAAAAAATTTGACTTAAAATTATTACGGCTAAAAAATTCCCGATCGACCTTGTCGTTATCAAAGCCGCTCATAGGACCGCAATCAAGGCCTAGGCTCCTGGCGGCTAAAATAAGATAGGCCCCTTGGAGGCTACTATTGCGAAAGGCCGTATCTTGCGACAACTTGGGATCGTTAGCAAAGGTGGAGACTGCATCGTAGGCGGTCCATAACGTTTTTAATCTTGCATAAAAATTTGGATCCGTAGCGACGATTACGGTTACCGGAGCCTTCTCAACCTTAGCCACGTTTCCGGGGGCCAGGCAAGCGACCAACCTCTTTTTAGCCTCCTGAGAGCGGACGAAAACATAGCGTCCAGATTGACAATTAAGGGCCGTGGGGCCCCATTTAAGCAATTCGTAAAGCTTAATCAAGGTTTGGTCATCGACCGGCTGGTCGGTAAATTTGTTGTAGGTTCGAGCAGTTAAAAAGAGTTGATCTAGAGCCGCCGAATCAAGAGAATTTTTCATCTTCATTTTTCTCCAGGACCCCCGGGGCTTAGCCAGGGGAGGAATAACGTCATTTTCTTAATCTGAAAAGACGCGATAAGTGCAATCGTAGCCATCACTGCTCTAGAGCTGACGGCAACTGTTGTAAGAGGTGGTAATCAAGCCTTTATAGACGTTTTGATGTTTAAATTACCTGAAGCTAGGATGGCTACAATGCCTACGTAGACGCCCTAAAACTTCTCCATATTAATCTCGGCCAAGACTAGCTTGCTAAATTTTAATCCGAAGGCGCTCTTAGAGCGCCAAAGCCACCCTGAGGGTTAACCCGAACTTATTATGTCTCGTCCGTTGATGGCCCCACCAGCTGTTCTTAGCGATAACAATCGTTTTGTCGCAAGTTAAGGACCTTAAAGATCTGACCGACTCTAGCAGCTTCCAGCGGAGCGGGGATTTTTGGTATCTTAACATAGTTTAGGTTGAACTTGGTAAGGTTGCCGCTCCTAGTAACAAATTGGAAGAACTATCTCTTTTAAGCACCCCAACAATGACCTTTAGCGTAAAAATAACGACTACGGCCAGGGTTCGTTGATTCCATGGGACAGGCTAGAAACTTCGTGGCTAGCTCGAAGTTTTTAGCTAAAAAGCCCTCTATGCCTTGGTTGGTTTTTATGGAGGGTTGTATTTAGCGATGAAAATGTTCAGATTCGAGAGTTACCCTTTCCGACCTTAACTTGGCCATATAGCGTTAAATCTGGAGAGGCACATTTTCCGCTAAACCGTAGAGGAGCAGTCGGCCCCACTTCTCTAGAAGATACTCCTAAGCCTCTAGCCAAAAAGAGAGCCATGTTGATACTCGACTCCGAAGGTTTGCTGGATTTAAGTAACTTGTGGATATCAAACTTGACCTCAATCAAGCGGCGAGAGAAGCTAATGAAGAGCAAAACTCGCCTTTATACAGAATTTACCGTTAATTCTATCACGATATTGGATAGATAGAAGCAAGAGAGCCTTAAGCCCCAAGGTGTTTATTTAATCGTAACTTTGAGATACCTAAGGTTGGCCAACGCCAGCACCGGAGAAGTCGATGCTTATCAAGATTAATTTTTATTTAAGCGCCCGGTATTTTAACTCAAAAAGCATGGTAACCTAGGCCTTAAACAGGGCTTCGGGCGTATCGGAGGGGTCTTGGCGAACCAAAGCGGCCCTAGGTTTCTTTGCTACCGGTATCTAGCTTTAGCTTTAAAGGCCTCGAATCCTAACTCCTCCATAGTCCTATCGGCCAAGATGATGATAAGGAAGAAAACGATAGATTCTTACTCAGCCGCAATCCAAAATAAGCTCGTTGAATAAACGCCCTTACAAAATGATCAAACGGAAAAAACCCAGTTATTTCCTTTTTGACTAATTTTTAACACAAGATGTTGAGTTTTATATTTTAAAATATTCTTGTATATTGTATCAAAAGTAGCTCCTTACTTTAAAAACTGGGTTTTTTCCGTACGATCACAAGATGGCGCGGTAAATGTTTTCGGTCCTGAGTATAACTCCGCTTACCATGATCAACCTAGGACTTTTACCAGCCCCTTCCTTTAGGGAAGGTAGTTGAGGCTACTTCTCTAATAGGAACATTTAACTTATAGGCCCTAATTAAGTTTTGGGTGATAAAAAATATAGGTGGCGAGAGTTGGATTAATAGCGCTTAAAGCTAAAAAGAGATACTCTCCTTAGACGATTATGGGGCAAAAATCTAAGGCTAAGAGGGCAAGCTTAAAAAAGGCCTAAAAAAAGCTTAAGAGCTTAGCTCCTCAAACCTTAATTGGCCGTCAGGGCCAGGTCGAAAAATTATTATAGCGCAGCTCTCTTACTATATTAGCCAAGAAAAAAGCGAAATATTTTTAAAGTCTGGTTTAGTAGCCCACTTAGGCGAGCTTAAGATTAATATCACGGCCAGTAGGGCCAGCCCGCTGAGGGGCGCATTGATAGGCCCCTTTTGTAGGTCTGGAAATAATTTTAAAAGTTACTTTATCTAGCTGAAGAAATAAGAGAATAAAAAGTATTCGCTGTTTTTTTTGAATCTTGTAACCAATATATGATATCATCGCTTGTCATACCAATTGAAAGATCTAGAAACATACTTAAAACAATATCATTATCATGATCAATAAATGTTTTGCTATTATGGTTTATATTCCAATTATTAGAAAATACTAAAGCTCCGTTAAACCCACGAGCAAAGCAATAAATTGTTAAATATGTATTATTATTAGATATTTCAATAACACATGGTGGCGCTGATAAATCAGACAATAAAAAACTTATAACATTCGGGTCGCGTATCTTAATAATAGAAAATCCTTGATATATAAGTATATTTTTAACGTTATCAAGCAAAATATTGTAATATTTTGACTCTGAGCCATAATTCGGGCTAGGGCTGGAATATTGGGGGGCGCGGCTAGGTTTAGTCATTAACGATTCTAGATAATCAGATCTTAGATCGGTGACTATAGCGTAGGCTTTGGCCTTAGAGTAGCCTTGGTTGATTAAATTTATAGCTTGAACGTCGCGGTCTATTTGAATCCATCTAATTTGCTCTTGGCGCACCCGGGCCTTTAAGCCTTTGGGCATTTGATTCCAGATCTTTAAAATCCTATTTTCAGCGGACCTAAATACTGAACTAGACCTTTTTAAAGCTTGAACTTCCGAGTCGGGCAATGCCCAAGCAGAACCCATATTAGTCGCTTCAAGGGCTAAAAAAATTAAAATTAAAAAATATATTTTATTACAGACATTTCTTAAATTAAATTTCATTTATCAGAACTATCCAAGATAAATTACTAGATAAAAATTGAAGATTAGAAAAGCCGCTAGCCAAGAGGCTAAAACAGATTTTATATAATGGACTTAAGATTTATAACCGTTTACCAGCCTTTATAGGAGGCTTAACCTGCTTTTAGATTTTAGCAGCGCATTGTATAAGCTGTAAAGTTGCCTTTAACGGATTTTTCAAATTGCGTGAGGAATACAAGCCATTAAGCCCATATTAGGCCTTTCTTCAGTCGAGCGGGAAGTGAAAACAAGGTCTTGAAGAGGCCTTGTGAACTTAAGTCTTTTAGCTTGCCCCTATAGCTCTTAAAAAAGACTAGAAGTTATGATTGATCGAAGCGCAAAAAGTCCCCTTTATTCAGTCCTTAAATTTGTAATATGTCCTTATTACTAGTCAATTTATTAGACTATTTTGCTTTTAAGAGGTTTTTGCGCTTCGATCATGATTCTTCTACAAAATACTGTAGTTTAACAAATTATTTTAACTACCAAAAAAAACTTGTCAAGGAATTTATAAATTTTGGATACTATCATACAGAGGCAGAGCCGTCCAAGATAAATTGCTAAAAAAAGGGGACTTATAAAAGCCGCTAACTATAAAACCAAAACGAGATCATGCAATTTGTAGGGTCGAGCAAGAGCGCGGTGGCTTAACGCTCCGTTTCTCCACCCTCCCGTCAAACCGGACAGGCGGATTTCCAGCATCCGGCTTGCTCTGTGACTTCTTGACTTCACAACTCAAGTACTTACGGTATTAGCTCAAATAGATCGATGAAACCGTATTCCATATATACGCTCATCAAGGTAGCTTTTATAACCCATTGTTTTCCATTTATGCTTTTTCTTAAGCCATTGACGAAACTGACGTACTATGTATCTGGACATCATTCTATATGCTTTAGACACCGCGCCTATATAAAGCCAGCCCCTAATAACCTTATTGAGTCCTTTAACAACATCGCTGGCTCCCAATAGGCCCCTGTTCGCGGCCGTATGGGCATGAATTTTCTCCCTCAAACTTGCTAAGGATTTTTCGATATAGAGGCTCGCCGGAATAACCCTACCGAAACAGGTTCACCATCCTACAGACTACTCTTTCGCCTCAGATTATTCTCCACCCAACCTCTCAATGACGCAGTTACCTCTGGCTACTGGGTTGCGACTCCTTCCCCGGATGTAAACTCTCACCTCACTAACGTTGTACATTCACGGGCGCAAACATATCCACATAGCATTATAAAAGCTGATTGACCGCCTATGGGACGCGCAAATTTTGTCTTAAAAATAATCAATTAAAATTTTTAAAACTCCAGACCCAAAGAAAACCCAGGGGATGGACGGCCAATTGCCACAACTTAAACTTAAGGAAACAAAGGGTCATCTGTAAAAAAATACTCTAAGCGAAAAACCCATGTTGGCAGACTATCTTCAGTACTAGTAATATGTTGTGGTTGAATGGCTAATAGGCTACCTTATTTAGTTAGGTAAAAGTCTAATTCAATACGAACCAGGTGAGTTTAACAAAGTCTTCCGTTTGGAAATTTCTTAAGTTGTAAACATTGGTATTAAGCCTAAAAGGATTATCGAGCTGTATCGTCAACCAATCGCGCAAATTAAGGAAAATTATGACCTTCGCGCCCGTGGGCCGCTTGACGATTTAATTAACTCTAGGCGGTATCGTATGTTGTAGGTAAACTGAGCAAGGAAAAGAGTTTTATGCGGCCTATTTAACTCGTTATTATTCGGTCGCAATATTATGAGGCTTCAAAGTATGAACGATTTTGACCGAATACCACTTATTGAGGAGGCCAAAAATTGGAGCGCGAGCCTCTAGGCGACACTACTAAAGCTAAGTTGAAATCTTAAATTTTTTTTGCTCTCTTTTACCTACCCCTCTAAAGAGGCTGAAGTAGATTAAGGCTCGCCCATCTCTTCTTAGATAAATTGGCTATAAGATAGGCCTTAAGGCAGCTTCTCCGGCCTAAACAAAGAAGAGCTACGCTAACGCTAGGTGTAGAGAGACTAAGCTTTTAGAGTTTTTGGAGGGCAGTTTGTTTCTAGTTAAGAGTGGGCCAGCTATCACAATGTAATTATAGCCCGCCCCGGGATTAAGATTATTAAAGTACAAAGCTGTCCAAGATAATTCGAGTAAAACTCAGGAAATACTTATCCTGAGGCACTTTCAGG
Organism: Deltaproteobacteria bacterium; assembly: GCA_031288745.1. Lineage (GTDB taxonomy): Bacteria > Desulfobacterota > Desulfarculia > Adiutricales > Adiutricaceae > JAITQT01. Next base: position 2,369 of record JAITQT010000391.1, on the reverse strand, counting down.
TGGGTCCGAAAAATAATCAGGAAAAAATTTTTCCCCAAAAAAATGTGCTCTCCAAGATACTGAAGTCTTAACGTGCTCAACTTACAAACTAAGAAAGAGTGTGTATCTTATTAGAGCCCTTTTAGAGTTCTGTTGTTTACTAAAGTTATGGACATTGGATGGACGGCTTAAGAATTCTAATTTTTTATAAACTCAACGGCTAAATTTTTAAAATAAGTTAAATCTAAAGGGAGCGCCTCGATAACCAGGCCGGTTATATCAAAGGCAGTGAGGATTTCTTCATCGCTTAAAGGAGAAAGGCCGGCGTCTAAGACTAAAAGCCGATTATAGCGGCCAAAGTTCATCCTAAAATCAGCCTCTTGCCAGATTGGAAACTCCTCGTCTTGACTTAAGAAGATGTTCCTAATCCAAGAGGGGGTGACGACCATGGTCGCCTCGCTTTCAAGCTCTTTTAAACGCTTTTCACCAACCAAAGCCGTCAGGCAGTTACGAGTGTTTAAGACCTTAAACTCCTTTTGGAACGATTGCTCAAGATCGATTAGGCAACTTTGCCCAAAAAAAATCCTGGTTAACTTTTTTCGCTCAAAGCAGATCGACTCGACCAAAGAATTTAAACAATCGCGCAGTTTATCAGTCCTAGAGTGGTAACCAGGCTTAAGCCAAATAATTTCTGTATCTAGATTAAAATTAGGGCTAAAAATAGCCTCGAATTCCTCTTGCAATATCGCGCAGCCAATGATTAAGGGTTTTTGGTTAGTTAAAGACATATAATTAGGCGGCCTTAGATGTTACGACCGCAGGCTCAATTTTTTTTGGTTCGATAAGGTCGACAGACTTTGAAGGCCACAAAATGAATGCGGTTAATATCAATATTTCCATAGCCGTTTCGTTCCCCCCAATAAAGGCCGGAGGATGGGTTTGGCCGTAGACGCGCCAGCCAAGGTAGAGAGCTAAGGCGTAATACTGGTTAGCGCAAATCAATAACCAGGCCGGGAGGATTAACAAGGCCTTAGGCCTTGTTAATTTTTTTAGGGTTAGGCTTAGTAAACAGGCCATAAGAGAAAGAAGGACCAGGCCGTAGATGATCACTCCGCCATACCCGACCGTAGTCGATATATTAGCCCAAGCGTTAAAATAGGTTAAATCCGGGCGTGGGAAGCCCATAAAATAAAGATAATTAAGGCCCATGCCCCACCAGCTGGATAGGTAAAAGGCCGCTTCCTTTAGGCTAATGTCAAAGGCTAGAGTTAGGCGATCAAGTGGGTTTAGCCAATATAGCCCCTCGAAAAGATGGTAAAGAGAGGTTTTTTTTATCAATATCTCTAAGGCTGCGTAGAAACATACTAACAAGGGCCCCATTAAACGAGATTTTGACCCTTTACTAAAAAAGGCTAGCCACAAGGCGGCTACGGCCACCTCGCTCCTAGCTGCATAAAGGTCGTGGCCAAGGATGGTTAGGGATAAATTAAGGGCTAAAATTAGACTAGCCCCTAAGCTAAAAGTAAACTTACCATCTTCCCCAAGTAGCCTTTTAGAAAAAAAAACTAAGGCCGCAAAGGCCCCCCAAAGGGTGGGATGAAAAAACTTGAACCATCTGTTTAAGCTGGGTAGATAAAAATTTAGCCCAGAAAGAAGGTAAAGCAATTGAGCAAAGATTATAGCGATCATAGTAATCTCTGGCCAATACTTAAGCCACTTAAACCAAGAACGACAAAGAGAGAGAGGCCTTACCAAATTGTGGGTGAGCTTGTTAGCTTCGTCCGTTTGTTGTTCTTGGCCCTCTGAGCTTTGCGCTGGTACCCGCCCCGTGGCCAGCGCCAGCTTAGTCAGAGGGCGATAGATGAGCAACAATACGCAAAGAGAAAGTAAAAAGCATTGAATAAAAGAGACTACTTTAAACTCGAATATAGATTGCGCAGGAATGGCCGCACTCTGAAGTCTTATACCGAAGTTATGTAAAATTATTAAACTAATCAGACAATATAGTCGCATTTTGGCTTCCACCCTTCCTGAGGAAGGGGATTAATACGAAGATTGAGCGGAAGGCTTTCAAGTCTCTTGGAAGATGGCTTGTGCTTTGTGGGCCTTATCCTCATTTAAACATTGAGCCGTAGCCTGGCCGTAAAAATATTTAAGCGCCGATTAAATCAGCGTTATTTTCCTAACCACCAGCTAGCGCCATAATTGAGCTTAAAGCCAAGGCAATTACCTTTTTCAGCGCGATCACCTTCCGAGCATTTTTGGCTTATCTAGTCGCCACTAAAAAAGGATAACACCATTAAATTACTTCATTTTTTTTAATTTGCTTTAATTTTAAGATATCATTAAAATATGCTAAAATTTAATAATTTATAAAGACGGCTGATTTT
>JAITQT010000372.1 GCA_031288745.1 Deltaproteobacteria bacterium | reverse complement strand
AAATTACTAAGCTCCTATAGGGGGCTACATTGCTGCGGTACGTGTCGTCCCTTTCAATAGGCTTGGCACCGCAGCGTTCTCTCTTGTGAACGGGCCCTTAAACGTTCACATTTGTGAACAGACACAGTTCTCTCGGTCTATCAGAGAGAGGGGGAGGGAATAGCTTAATGTTTTCCAAGGTGGCGATCGCCAATAGGGGGGCCGTGGCGGCCCGTCTGGTTAGGACCCTTAGTTCTTTAGGGGCTAAGAGTTTGGTTCTGTGTTCTGAGGCAGACCAAAATCTACCTTACGTAAGGCAGGCTGACGAATTTAAGGTCATAGGGCCGCCGGAACCTTTAAAAAGTTACCTTAATCACGATAAAGTGATAGAGGCGGCCGTAGAGGCTAAATGCGACGCTTTACACCCTGGGTGGGGGTTTTTGTCAGAAAACGCCGAGTTTGCTGAAAAACTAAGGGAGCGCTCCATTGTCTTTATAGGCCCTTCGCCAAAGTGGCTCAGGATTATGGGCGATAAAGTCGCTGCCAAAAAAGAGATGGCCCGGTTGGGCCTGGCGGTCTTTCCATCTACGGGAGAGTTAAGCGGCGATATAACTCTAATGGTCAATGAGGCTAGTTCTATCGGTTTTCCTCTCTTAATCAAACCCTCTGGAGGCGGTGGGGGAATAGGCATGATAGAGGTCGACGGGCCCGATAAGCTTTTAAAAGCCTTGGAATCGGCCGCTTCCCAGGCCTTGAGGAGTTTTAATCGCTCAAGCCTTTACGCTGAAAGGCTAGTAAAAAATCCTCGACACGTAGAGTTTCAGGTAGTCTGCGATTTATACGGTCAAGGGTTTCATCTTTTTGAGAGAGACTGCTCGATCCAAAGAAGACGTCAAAAGATCCTAGAAGAGGCCGGGGCCCCTTCTATAGATCGCTCTTTATTAAATCAACGGGCCAATCAAGCGGCTAGTGTTCTAGCTCATCTTGGCTACGATCAAATAGGCACGGTTGAAAATTTATACGAACCTGAGGCTGGTTTCGGGTTTTTGGAAGTAAACCCGAGGCTCCAGGTTGAGCATGCGGTAACTGAGGAGATTTGTCAAATCGATCTAGTGGCCCTCCAAGTGCGCTTAGCTTTGGGGGAGAAGGCGGGCCAATTACTTAAGGGCCTCCCAGAGGCTCCCATAGGTCACTCAGTGGAAGCTAGGATATATGCCGAAGATAGCCTAAGGTTTTTACCCTCCCCCGGACCCCTTAAGTGCTTTAGGCCTCCCTCAGGTCAAGGGATTAGGGTCGAGACTGGTTTCGTGGAAGGGGCCGTAGTCACCCCCTTTTACGACCCCATGATCGCCCAGGTTATCGCCTCCGGGGCCGATAGAAATGAAGCTCTGGCTAGGCTTGATAAGGCCTTGGCTGATTTTGAAATCGAGGGGCTAAAGACTAACATCCCCTTTTTAAGAGCCATGTTACGTTATCCTCCCTTTATTGAGGGGCACCCCAACGCCTCTTTAGCCGCTGAGCTTTTGGCCTCAGACGGATATAAAGATAGCCTAGAAAAATTAAAGTCTGCCCCACCCCTTTAAGGGCGAGCTGGGCCTAGTTTAAAAGATTAATTGACGTATAATAGTAATATTGGCGATTTTTTAGAGCGCCTTAGCCCTCCTAAGCTTAAGTTTGGAGGATATTTATGGGATATTTATGAAGCGCCTCGATCTTCACGCCCATTCGACCGCTTCCGACGGGACCTATGAGCCCTCTAAGCTAGTCTTCTTAGCTAAATTAGCTCGGTTAGCTGGGTTAGCTCTATGCGACCACGATACAGTCGACGGCTTAACCGAGTTTTTGGAGGCCGGTCAAGCCCTTGGTTTTCCGACTATCGGAGGAGTGGAGGTTAGTTTGGAATACCAAAAGACCACTCACTTGTTAGGCTTGGGCGTTGGGCGCTTGGGGGGGTTAACGTCGCTATTGACTAAGTATCAAGAAAGACGTCTTGATAGAAATCGAAGGCTTTTTGAAAAACTACAAGGTTTGGGCCTTGAGCTAGATTGGTCTCGGTTAGAAGAACTCTCCGCAAGTGGTCAGATGGGCCGACCCCACTTTGCTCAGCACCTAATTGAAAGGGGCTACGCCAACGATATCCAGGAGGCTTTTAAGTTATACTTAGCTAAAGGCAGCCCCGGCTATGTCGATAAAGTAAGACCCCAGCCCGAGGAAGCCGCCTCTATGCTAATAGGCGCGGGCTTCGCCCCAGTTTTAGCCCATCCCATCAGCGTAGGGTTGACTAAATCGGAGTGGGAACGACGAATTACTTGGTGGAAGGATTTAGGTTTAGTAGGCTTGGAAGTCTACCATCCAGATCAGAGTACGGAATTTTCACATTTTTTAAATTCAATAGCCAAAAAGTTTAAGCTAGTGGCCACGGCTGGTTCGGATTTCCATGGGGCGAACAAAAAAACGCCTCTTACGTGGGTCAAGGACAATTGTCCCCTTGGCCTTGAGGTTTTAGACGAGTTAAAAATGGCTCTTGAGCAACTTTAGAGAGCTTAATAGGTCTTTCGATTTTTTCTATAGGTAAAAGGATAATTATGACTCAAAGCATTGATATTTTAGGCCTTCATCTTAGTCCTAGGCGCGGGGGCACTTCCAGAGTTGTTTTGGATTATTTTCTGAAAGGGGCGAAAAACGCTGGGGCCTCAACTGAGGTGGTCTCAGTCTCCGAATTTGAGCCCATCCAAGGCTGCCTTGAGTGCGGGGCCTGCAATCATAAAGGCGAGTGTGCGGTCGAAGACGACATGAGTAAAGTCTATCGAGCCTTTGAGGCTACCAAAAAAATAGTCGTCTCCACCTCTTTGTTCTTTTACGACGTTCCCGCTCAAGGCAAAGCGCTCATCGACCGTAGCCAGGCCTTCTGGGCTCGGCGTTACGTATTAGGCCAGCACAAAAACGGCCGGCCAGGGGCTAAAGGCTTTTTAATCGCCGTAGGGGCGACGAAAGGAAAGGATCTATTCTTGCCGGTCACTTTATCTGTTAGGTATTTTTTCGATTCTTTAGCCTATCCAAAAGATTTTGGGACCCTATTTTTTAGAAAGTTAGAAAGTCCAAGCGATTTAACGGCCGAGCAACTCCAAGAGGTCGAGGCGGCTGGGGAGGCCTTTGTCAGCGGATAGATAAATATTTTGCTCGGCTAAAAGCATGGTTTTTAACGCTTGATAGGCACCTTTTTAGATTTTTTGGAGCTATCTGGTTGTCCCTATTGTGGTAATTTTTTCCAAATTAGAGGTAAAAAAGGCGGGTGGGCTAGGCCAGGGCGGCAAAAAAAGAATCGGCCGGATTTTAGGTCAATAACAGAGCCTTTACAGATTTCTATAAGAGGGCCAAGCGGCCTTAAGGAGCATGACTGCGGTACCAACGACCAAAGGTTCGCGAAAGAGCGTATAGCGGCTAGAGGGGGGGACGGCCCCGGGTAGACCTGGGGCTGAAATCAAAGAGCCTGGCTTAAATTTTTCCTCGGGCCAAGGAATTGTTGCGCAAGAAGCGTCTAAAATTAAATCAAAGTCTTTGGCTATTTCCCCAAGGCCTCTGTCCCACAATAGGGCCCCAGGTGCGAGTTGGACAGCCTTAAGGGCCTTTTCTAAATTAGGATCGTAGATAATAGGTTTAAACCCAAGCTCAATTAACCTTTGGGCCCCTGAAAGCCCTACAGGGCCAGCCCCTAAGACTAAAACCGAGCGAAATTTAGGCCCTTCTCCGGTCATTAGACTTAAGATCTGCGCAAAACCTCGGCCAGTGGCTGGGCCGTTATGAGACGATTTAGAGTGAAGGCACGAGCGGCAAAGAAAATCCTTATCGTCTGATGAAAGAGTAAGAGAGGCCCCGCGCTCTTTAGCCTCTTTAAAACCTAAGGCGTCGGGGGCGGCTATAAAAGAGTGGGTACCTAGTAGAGCGCAGATTGAGGCTAAGGCCTGGCTAAAACCCTCTATTAAACCTTCCCCCGAGGTGTCGGGCACGACGGCCACCAGTTGGCGAGCAAGAATTTCTTTAGAAGGGCCTAGTGGCTTATCTAAGGCTTTGGCCGCTAAAGCGATGAAATTTACCCCGGTTAAGGACAATAAATAATTTTCAAGCTCCATTAAGCTCGACTCCAAGGCGAGAAAGCCTATGTCGGACGGCGTTAAGCGAGTCATGGGCGCAAACCTAGTAGGCCTAAGGTCAGAGGGCTGGGGCTAAATTTAGAAAAAAACAAGGCACGAGCTATAGGGGTATGGATTAAAGCGGAAATAAAAGCTCATTATTAATAGTGCGTTAAGCTAAAAATCTTGAAGCCGTCTCTGGCGTTAGTTATTTAAGGTTTTTTTCGCCGTAGGCTTCAAAGATTTTAAGAGCTGTAATAATGTTCGTGTCCGTTTACCAATGTGAACGTTTAAGGGCCCGTTCACAAAAGAGAATGTTGCGGGACCAAGCCTATTGAAAGGGACGACACATACCTTAACAATGTAGCCACCTATAGGAGCTTAGTAATTTTAACATTAATCAAAGTTAAAATATATGGTTGGAGCAGAGAGCTAAGTAGAACCCCCAAAAGAACTAATGTTAAGATCTTAAGGGTATGCTAAAACTTAATTACAACTCGAAAGTAGCTACCAGCCGCAACGTGGAGAAAAAAAGACTTGGTGAACGGTTACTAATGTTCGAAGCGCAAAAATCTCTTAAAAGCAAAATAGTCTAAAACATTAACTAGTAATATGATTATGTTACAAATTTAAGGACTGATAAGGGTGGTTTTTGCGCTTCGAACTTTATCAGCTTCATCCGAAATACCATAATTGTTCAATTGTGCGATGTGGGTAGCCTAGGGTTTTTTGGCTAGAAAAACCCCGATAGGCGAAATAAACCGTTCTAAGAGCGAATACTACCATAGCAATAGTGCCAGAGGCGAGAGATTCTAGAACTCTTAAAACGTCTGATTCAGTTAAAAAAAAATAGAAGCCATAGGCTTCTATTGAGTTAGAAACGTTTTTTAGTGTCCGTTCACCAATGTGAACGTTTAAGGGCCCGTTCACAAAAGAGAACGTTGCGGGGCCAAGCCTAATGAAAGGGAAGACACGTACCGCAACAATGTAGCCCCCTATAGGAGCTTAGTAATTTTAACATTAATC
>JAITQT010000332.1 GCA_031288745.1 Deltaproteobacteria bacterium | reverse complement strand
TGGTTAGAGATGGAAGGGCTATTTACGAGCGAATCAAAGTTGGTTACTACAATAACGAGCTATTTCAACCTGGTGAAAATCCACCCATTGTCGGCGAGTACGAGATTAGCTTATTAAGTTGGTACCTTCAGTCCTTAGCCGCCACTAAGGCGGCCCTCTCGGCTGGCCTGGGGACCGATACGGTTAAAGAATTTAATCATGGGGGCATGATGATCGAAGACCCAGGAGGCAATTTACAACGCTTTTTCGATCTAGCCAATGGCTACTACCGCCCCTCAGCTCACTTCAATGGGTACCAGGTCGAAATCGACAAAGCCGCCCGGGGCATCGACACCTTAACGCTTGATATGCCTTACAATCACGGCTCTCTTCTCTATCAGAGGGTTCCTTTCGGGAGATCTCGTTTTCTCTATCTTAAACTAGAGCCCTTTGGTCAACGCGGGCTATCGGCCCAAGAAACTGGCTTTTCCGCTGAGTCGCTCCGTAGATCTGGCCTTAGCACATTCGCCCGGAAGACTGGACTTTTTGGGACCCTTAAACGTTTTTTTACTAACCTTGGACAGAGTCTCGCCCGCATATTTAGCTTCAATCCAGACAAAAAGGCCAGACTAGCTAAAGAGGATAACCTAGAAACGGTCACCCCTGAACTAGTGAGAAACTTTAATAAGTTAATTAACATTCTTAAGGATAATTTTAGCCACGTACCCGCTTTAGCCAACATCGTAGATATAATGAGAGAGGCCGGGCTAGCCCAACCCCCGAGACTGATTTACCAACAAGGGTTTAACGCAGCCTTCCGAAAGGTTGACGACACTATTAGGCAAGCCCAAGCTCTACCAGCGGACACGCCTAATAAAGAAGACTTTTTAAATACTTTACGAAATTTTAAGAATGAACTGGTGACCCACTCCGGCGACCACAGTGATCTTCGTACGGGTAGAGAAGTAATCTTAACTGAAGAAGAGCTTGTCCCCGTTGAGCTCATGCCTTTGACGGCCAACTTCACTGAAGGGCAGGTTAGCTTAGAGTTTAAACTAAATCAAAATCAGAGTAATGTCATTGAAAAGCATATTAACGCTAGTTTAGCCACCGTAAGGCCTAGTCGACGTCGATTTATCGAAAATTTTTACGCCATAGAGACTAGTAAGCGTCCGGCTAACCTTGATCAAATATTAGACACACTAGAGACTAAAAGACAAGAAAATCTTAATAAGCACCTTGAAGATTTTCAGAACCTCGCCCAGCTAAAGATTTTTGACCGAGCCGAGGGCCAAGGAGGAGAAAACCATCTTCGTTTCGATTCCACAAGAGACCCAGGCTCGCGCCTCCCTGAGGTAATCGAACAACAGATTGAGCTTTCAGGGAATTCTAAAAAATTAGCCGAAAATATCAGAGCTATTCTGAACCATACGGTAGTCGATAAGTTAACCTCTTTAACTAACCAAACCTACTATGTCCAGACCGGACGGAGAGTAGGGACAATCACTTTTGATGGCCGCCAAGACTATAGTCTAGTAAGGCTAACGCCTCAACCGGCCCCAGGTAACCAGAATCCCGACGAAGACGAAGTCCAATACGAGCTAAAGATAAATTTTCAAGGAACTTTTGAAGGGGCCGATGGGGGCCAAGGGACTGTGGAAACTGAAATAACCGTTAGGCTAAATCATAGTTATTCGTCAGATCAAGTGAATATGCTCAATCCTACCATCGCTGAGGTGTTTGAGGCCAAAGTTAAGTACTTAGAACCCACTAACGCGTAACCTAACCTCTGGCGAACTAGCTAAAGAAAAGTTAAACTTCAAGATTCGGGATCAAAAACTTCCGACTCAACTTTGCTCGAAGCGCAAAAACCTCTTAAAAGCACAATAGTCTAAAAAATTAACTAGTGATAAGACTATGTTACAAATTGAAAGACTGATAAAGGGGACTTTTTGCGCTTCGATCAACTTTACCCCTGTGTCAGTCGATCAAATTAATTACAGGCGATGATATACCCACCCCATTAAACCCTAGATTAATAGTGGGTTTTGAATGCCTTTTGCGAGCGTGAAAAAAATTATTGCATTTAATATGGATTTTCATATCCCTCAAACTCCAATTTACTTAAATTTTATTAAGAAAATTAATGGGTTCGAGCATCCCATGCACTCCCCTTCACCACCTCCGCGCTCGCAAAATTAGTAACGAAATCATAACCTAAAAATTAAAAAAACGACCCCACGGTGCCAAGCCTATTGAAAGGGACGACACGTACCGTGGCAATGTAGCCTCCTATAGAAGTTTTTTACAATATAGTCTTAAAATAATTAGAAAGTCAAGCAGTAATTTTAAGAACAGGGCAAAAGCGTCAAAATTTTTTTTTAAACCGCTTTTACTGGCATAAATATTGCTGCCGTACCATCCCGTTGATGAGCCTCCACACCTTCGGGTGGGCAATGTCTCTAAGTTTTTCATTCAAGATTGCAAGCAAAAATGGAATGCATGTATTCATCAAGTTGACGATGGATT
>JAITQT010000329.1 GCA_031288745.1 Deltaproteobacteria bacterium | reverse complement strand
GGCGGCCTGATCCATTAGTCTTTTGGCCATTAGAGCGGCCTTGAGATTATCCTGCATATTTTCCCCTCGCAAGAAAAAGGCTTTTAATAGCCTTCGTCTTGACTTGGTTAGTTAAGGCTCAATTTAGTTAATCGTTAAATAAGAGGCTCGACCAGCTTGGGTAAAGATGCCTCCTAAAATTTCGTCATCGGGGTGGCTCTCAAGTCCCTTTTGAGCCACTTCCATAGCTTCGGCAGTGGCCCCGCGGTTTAACAATAAGCTAGCTAGCGACCTAGCTGTCTCTAGATGCTCTGGGCGAGCCCGGAAGGCCATCTGGTAGAACTCAAAGGCAGTCCAAATAGCAGGGTCGTGTTGCATGCGGCTAAAGCCGGGGGTCACGTCGTAGCCAAGTTCAAGTAGTCTATCGCCCACGCTTTTAACGGCCTCAAACGGCACGGTGTCTCGCTCTGGGGTCGGGATTTGATCATTTTGAGTAAATTCAACTAGCCACTTTTTTGATTGCTCAAGTTTACCTAGGCCTAGGTTAAGGAAAGCTAAGCCTAAGGCCGCCCTGGGCTCTCCTCGCTCGAAGGCCTCAGTTAAATGCTCCTCAGCTGGTTGGAGTTGGCGACGCATTCTTTTAATGTGTCCTAGGTAAAATAAGCCAGTATTACTAATGGTTTCGGCCTCTAAAGCTTGATCTAAGAGCTTTTCTGCCCTACTCATCCTTTCCCGGCCGCTTTCTTGAGGCCAGCGCAGAGCGGTTAAAAACATGCTCTGACCCTCATTATCCCAGGCCTCGCGATCTACTTGAGCTCGCCCGTAGTTCACTCTTTTAACCGTATTTAATAAAGTTTCAGCCCTGTTAGTAATATCGTGCTTGGTCCTAACCTTTTCTAAGGCCCGCTTGGCCGTAAGCCTGCGGCGCTTATCGTTTCCTAGCCAGTAATCGGCCGCGCCTAAAAGCTCTTGGGGCTCAAACCAGGCGAAATCTTCACCGGCTTGAAATAGCTCGCCCAAATCACCCCCGGCTTTTTCGGTAAATAAGACCGAGCCCGAGGCCATGACCTCAAGCATCCGGGTAGTTACTCCGGGGAAGAGATTTTCATTTAAGGCTAGGCGTGACTGGCGGTAGATTTGAGCTGATTCTTCTTCATCTATCCAGCCGTCTTGTCTACTGCCGGCCGTCTTTACGCTATAGCGGTTGGATAAGGTTTCTACTAACCTACTTCTTTTAGGCCTTCTAGCCGGATCAATGACCCCAACGAAACCAAAATCGTAGAGCTTTGCCATTTTTTGATTATCATCGCTCTGATAGCTTTTAGCGTCCACCCCCACCGGGAGCCAGCTGGATTCTAAACCCTCAGAGCGTAAAATTTCGGCGTAAGGCTTTTGATCTGTAAAGATAAAGTCAAAGAGCGGGGCAAATGATTTTTGCCACCAAAAGTTAATGGGGGTATCGACAGCGTAGTAGACTTTAGGTATGCCGTAGATATTACTTAAGCCCTCTGGGAAGGCGCGCTGGCCTAGGTGATCGGTATAGACTAAAAGATCGGGTCGATCTTGAAGTTGGTTAAAGATTGAATCGACCCTAAAGCCATCTTGATGGGGCGTGACTAATAAAGAGTGGCCCAGTTTGGTGAAGGCTTGATGGAAATATTCGCTGCCAAGGCAAAAAATTAACATAACTTTTCTCCGAATGGACAATTATTAATAAGTAACCGAGGGCCTGTGGTTTTAATTAACATTCATTATCTTTAATTTAGAGAGCCAGCCGCCTTTAGGCACATCTGACAAGCGCGACTACTTCGGCCTAAATTTGAGGCCAGAAATTTGGTTTGTGGTAAGTTCCAAGCTTGAGCCAAAGATTTTTGGGGGAAGCGGGCCACTGGAAATAAACGCCCGAAATCAGAGCAGCACGGAAAAAGGCTTTGGTCGGCCAATAGGGCTAGTCTAGTTAAGGGGTCTGGGCAATAGCTTTGGTTTCTAGGGTTTTTGGGGTCGGCTATGGAAGCCTCCAAAGCTTGATTATTTTTGGCACCTAAATCTAGGTAGCTTTGTATGGTAAGGTAGTCGGCTAGGTCGGAAAATTTTTCCTTAAATTGTTCTAGCTCTAAAATGTTACTCTTCATGGCCACAAAGCTTAGTCTTAAAAGAGGGAGCGGTCCGCCTAAGCGCTCCCTTGCTTCTAAAAAAAGCTCGATATTATTTATGAGCCGCTTAAAATCTCCCCCGGGCCTCACTTTAGCGTAAGTATCTTCGCTGACAGCATCAATAGAGATCATTAGTCTAGTTAGCCCGCTTTTAATTAACCTAAGGCTCATTGAGTAATCTAGGGCCTGGCCATTGGTAATTAGGGATATATCAATAAAACCGGCCTGGTGCGCTTTAGAAACCCACTGGTCAATATTTTTAATTAATAGAGGCTCCCCGGTAACGCCCAATCTAATGGAGGGCACGGCTAGAAAGTGAGCCTGTTTTAAGGCTAAGAGATAGCTTTGATAGCTTAAGCTACGATTGAGTCCTGGAAAAAATCTGGCCTTAGCTCCCCCGCTTGGACACATAGGGCACGATAACTGGCATAAACTTAAGACATCTACGTCAAGGTGTAGGGGAGCGGGAGGTCTTAAGCCGCTTTCAGCTTCTCTAAAACGTTTGCGGTACTCGGTAAACGATGGTCCAAGATAGTCGGCTAAGACCTCATCCGGGTTTAAAGGCTTTAGGGGCGCATAGGCGTTGGTTTTTTTTAGAGACAAGGTCATAACTATAAATAGGGCGCTTTCTGTTTTAAGGCGGACGGTTTGACCGACCGACTTAGTTACGACCATGATTCTGCAATTATGAGGCCAAAAGATTTAGGAAAAGTTGGAGGGCTTTGGAGGCTAAGCGCCTTAAGGGCTTAAGTTAAGGGGAAGAAAAACTTAAGGATAATTTGAGACAAGTTTAGCTTTTTAATATGGGGAAGTTTTAGCTTAGCGTAGCCCTATTTATTGGCTAAGGCCAGCTAGGGAGAGAGGGGGGAAGGGTTTAAAAACAAAAATATAAAAAAAGAAAATAACATTAATATTTAAAAAGGTATGTTGAATAAAACACCTATAAATATTAATGTTATTAAAAAAATAAAGTTAAAATTATGATAATTTTATCTGTCAAAAATTTGACGCCCGACTAAAGGCTGACTTTTAGGGATAGTGTTCCTAACATGTAGTCTCTTTAGCCTTGGCTAGGTATTGGGCAATGGCCTGATCGTATTGGGAGGTTAGAGCGAAGACTTTTTGGGCTAAAGAAAGCCTAAAAGAGGCCGAGAGCTGACCGCCACTTTTTTCCATCTCTTCAATAAAGAGCGGGTAGTCATCGGGGGTTGAGAGGACGGCCACGCTGGGGTGATTTTTGGCCGCAGCCCGCAAAAGAGTGGGTCCTCCGATATCTATGTTTTCTAGCGCTTCTTGGAAAGTTGTTTGGGCCTTGGCTATAACTTCGCCAAAAGGATAAAGGTTAACCACTATTAAATCTATCCCTGGCCAGCCCATAGTTTGCATTTGGGCAACGTGGGCTTTAACGTTTCTACGATATAATATACCAGCGTGGATTTTAGGGTGGAGGGTTTTAACTCGGCCGTCTAGCATTTCGGGAGATTCGGCATAGTCAGAGATGTCTGTTATTTTTATATCATCTTTTTTAAGGGCTGTGGCGGTGCCTCCGGTGGAGAGGATATTGACCCCATTAGTTTCAAGATATTTGGCTAGCTCAGTAAGGCCTCTTTTATCGGAGACGCTAAGAAGGGCTTGTTTAATCTTGAGGTTTTTCACAGTAAGGCCGCCTCGTTAGAGTTTTCTGAAAGAGGCTCTAAGTCTAGTTTTTGGTCTTGGTTATCTTTTTCTGCGGCAATGAGGCAGGAGACTAATAATAAGCACGACGACTCTATGACCGCCAGCTCTTCGGTGTTGAAGGGGTTGTTGGTCCTTCTAACTAGCATGACAAAGCCCCAAAATTCTCCTTGGGCCATGATGGGGGTGCTTAAAATAGTGTTGGTAGCCCGGCCGGTGAAAAACTGCTTTTCCTTAACCGTGATTTCCGACGAGCTCTTCATCAAGCTCTCCCCTTCAGACAGGATTTCTAGCCAACCAGGGAGGTTTTCGGTGGTAATAACGTTTTTGAAAAAATGGAGCATGGCTGGAAAAGAGATAAAAAGAGAGCACTCGGGTTTTTCATTATCGTTATAAGAGTTTCTCCAAATCGAGGCTCGGCTGACGTCTAGAGCTGAGCACATGGCCATGAGGGAGTGTTCGATGCAGCTATTGATATCCTCGCTACCAGTAGCCATCATGTATTCGCCAATATTGTGGATGAGGTGGAGATAGTCGGTAAATTTTTGGTTAGCCGCATTGAGGGCTGATTGGGCGCTAATGACGCAGTTAGAGGGGATATTTACGCCAATAGCCACCTTTTTAGCCATTTCTAGACAAGTTTTGGAGCCGCAAGCATTGCAATCGACGTGCTTATCATCTTCGCTTTTCTTGCGCATGGCTAGAAAGGCCGCATCAATGCGGTTTTCAGCCACGTAGTCTTGGATAATGGCCGAGGGATTGTAGTGCCTAAAGAATGTTTCTAGCTTAAGAGTATCGTCAAGTGCTTGGAAAAATTCGTGACTCCGCTCAATGATATTTTTGTTTTGAAAGCGCTGTTTTTGTAGATTAAAGACCGCATCAATATAAAAGGGGCTGACGTTTTGGACGTTACCAGGGCCCATGCGGCAACCCATAAAGCAGTTGGCCAAGTCTAATATTTTAGGCAAAAGAGGCAGATCGGTTACTGCGTATTGATCGAGTAATTCGTAGATTTGAGGGCCGCTAAAAGAAGCGATCCTAATATTACGGCTGAGAAATAGATCGGCCGATTCCATAAACCCGCCGTCAACCGTTAACGAAAGGCCCAAGGTGTTTTCAAAATCGTCGAAATCAGCTTCCCCTTCCGGTAAGCCTGAAGGGAAGGTCTCTTCGAGGTATTGGTTAAGTTTAGCAAAAGTAAGATCGTATTCGATATTACTTAATCGCGAACTGCGCTCAAGAGATTTACCAATGCAAGGGGAGATGGTGGCTAGGGTCTCTTTGCGATTAAAACGCTGTTTAAGATAAACAGCCATGGCCCCGATGGGGCTAATGATGGGCGAGAGCCTAGGTAAGAGTTCGGGGCGGTGGTTTTCGCAATAAGTTACCACCACCGGGCAGTGAGAGGATAAGAGGGTGGCCGGGTGATAGAGTTCGATGTAGCGTAAGCTCGCCCAAATATAGAGGTCAATGCCAAAACTTATGTTATAGATATTTTGCACTCCCAAGCACTTAAGGGCATAGAGCACCCTTTTGTAATTGGGAAAATTGGTCCTAACAGCCTGACTCATGATTATGGAGACGTCGTGACCTGCGGTGAGATCGTTAAAAAGCTGCTTACAATCGTCTTCAAAGTTACGGGCGCTTCGGTTGCAATTAGTAACGCAAGCACCGCAGTATAGACATTTGGTATGATCTATTCTAATTTTTACGCTGTCAGTCCGGTCTATGTAAGAGACGTTGGCTGTTTCAACCGGGCAGGCCCGGATGCATTTATTACAGCCAACGCATTTTTCTAAGTTGGTTTCTATTATATTTTTCATACTAAACTCACAATAGAATAAAAAATAATAACTATTATGTTTATTTTAATCTAGGTGCAGAAAATAATATTATTTAATAGATTATTATCTTCATGTTTAGACGTGCATAAAGCTAAAATTTAGCTAAATCCATAAATTTAGACCTTAAACGAAAATTAATGGTAGTTATCAAAGAGCTGTCTAACCTAATGAGCCTTCAGGAGGCTCAACCTAAAGGGTAACCGTACCAGCCCTTCTAGGAGGTCTAAAGCACTTAGAGATTTTAGCAGCGCATTCTATAGGCTGAAAGATTAATTTTTATAGATTTTTCAAATTGCCAGGAAAAGGCCAACCATTAACCCATATTAGGCCTTTGTTTAGTCGAGGTGGAAATGAAAAACTAGGTATTAAAAATTATAATAAAATTTAGCATAAAAAAATAGATATTTTTTAATAATTTTATTTTATAAGGTTTTAATTATTTTTATAAGATTTAAACAAATTTAAGTATAACTGTAATCAGCGAAAAGTAAAAAATTACAATTTTATATAAATATAAAATTGTAATTTGAGCAAAAAAAATAAAAGTTAATAAAAATACTTATTTTCATTCACAGCAAACAGCCTTGTGGCAATCTGCGTTAAGGAGCTGATTATAATCAAATTCAGATTAGAAGGCAAGGGATTTTACAAAAAAACGCTTATATAGAATCGGTCTAGCCGTTGCTCTTAGCTAATAGGAGTTATATTACAATTGATGAGATGTAACTAACTGAATTTATTTGGAAAACATAGTTTGAACCGCCCAAGTTGCTGAGCCAAAACAATCAAAAAGCCAATTATTTATTTTATAACTAATTAAAATTATTACGAAAAAAATTACTAAGTCCTTAAAAGAGAAAGATATCTAGGACCTAAGGTAAATAGAGGGTTAAGCTAAAAATCTGGCTAATTTTTTGACGGAAAATTTAAGCCGCGATTTAACGGATAGTTTTTTATTATTTGCTTTTAATTATAATCCGAAAAAAATATATATGCAAGATAGGCCCCAAAAAAAAAGAGATAATGACCGGGCTCGCGGATAGGCAAAGCTTTCCGCTTCTAGCTCCAATTTGGCCTCTTAGCTAGCGCAATTTTGGCTTTTAAGAGGCCAAACCTTAAAGTAGATATCGGTTTGATTAGGGCAGAACTAAAATTAAACGTAACCGGTCACAAGGTCTCGTCAAGACCTTAGTTTTCCACTTCCCTCTCGACTTAAGATAAGGCCTAATATGGGCTAATGGTTGACATTAATCTCGCAATTTGAAAAATCCATTAACGTCAACCTTACAGAGGATAGAAGGCGCTGATAAAATCTCTAAGCACGTCAGGCCTTCTGGAAGGGCTGAAAAACGGTTACAATTTTGCATATCAAAAAAATAAGTATAAAATTTTAACTTATAAAGATAGGGCGAAAATAATTTTAGCTTAGAAATAGATATTAATTATATATCAATTTTGGTCCAAAGCTTTGGCTCACCTCATCCACTTTTGAGAACCTATAAAGGCTCTCCTGATTTAGACGATAAATAAAAGAGTAGCTTAATTGGGCGAGGTTAATTTAATAAGCTTTCATAACCGCTATGAACAAGCTAAACTAAGAGGCGGGCCTCAAGTCGAGGAGGAAATTTTCGTAACTCTTTTAGGCTTTTTTCTCAATCTGATAGTTGATCGAAGCGCAAAAAGTCCCCTTTATCAGTCTTTAAATTTGTAACATAGTCTTATCACTAGTTAATTTTTTAGACTATTGTGCTTTTAAGAGGTTTTTGCGCTTCGATCATAGTTGCGCTTATAGGCTTTAGGCGAGTATTGCCTTTTAGCTTAAAAATTAAGTTAAGATT
>JAITQT010000305.1 GCA_031288745.1 Deltaproteobacteria bacterium | reverse complement strand
CTAAGTAGAAACGTTAAAAGAACTAATGTTAAGAACTTAAGGGTATGCTAAAACTTAATTACCACTCGAAAGTCGCTACCAGCCGCAACGTGGGGAAAAAAAGACTTGGTGAACGGTTATTTTACTGATAACGGTTCTTTTTGTCCTTCCATCAATAATGGCTAGCTCTAAAGCCTCTATAGAGATTAGTCGCTAAAAGCCTTAGCTCTTTTTCCTCTTATTTTGGCCATCTTCCCTAGTTTAAGACAATTAAGGCTAGAGCCTGGGTGTATCATTACCTGAAATTAAAGAGCTTACAAAGCGAGGCTACAAGATCTCGAAGAACTCGTTAATCTCCCAATCTGACACGGCCGACTTAAAATCTGGCCGGCCGTAATTATGGCAATTTTCCTTAGCTATTTGAATATCCCATCGCTTCATAGCCGCAGTAACCTTGACTAGCTCAGCTCCGTAGATATCTTTTAGGGCCTCGTCGGTTTCAAAGGCTTCTAATGATTCCTCCATAGAGCTAGGTAGTAACTCTATAGAAGGATCGGCCCAGACATCGCCTAGGGCCGGCGGGGGGCAATCGTAGGCTGAGCGGATACCTAGTAAACCGGCGGCTAAGGTCGATAAAGCGGTCATATAAGGGTTTGCGGCCGAGCAATAGAGCCTATTTTCCACATGGGTGCTCTGACCGCGAGTGCTCTTTATCCTTAAGCCCACGGAGCGGTTTTCAAAGCCCCAGGTGGCTGTGGTCGGGGCGCAGACCCCTGGCCTATAGCGTTTGTAGCAGTTAACCGTGGGGGCAGCGTAGACCATGTTAGCCGGGGCGTGTTTTACCACCCCGGCAATAAAGCGCCTAGCCGTTTCCGATAGGCCCTCGGGGTTATTTAAGTCTAAAAAGGCGTTTTGCCCGCTTTTTTTCTCAATTAAACTTATGTGAATATGGGCCCCAGAGGCGCAGCGGTCAATGTAGGGTTTGGTCATAAAGGAGGCTAAATAGCCGTGCTGTCTAGAGATCTCTTTGATAGCCCACTTAAAGCTCATCGCTTCGTCAGCCGCTTCTAAGCCATCTCTAGCGTCTAAGTTAATCTCTTGCTGACCGGGCCCTTGCTCGGAATTTTGGGTGATCACTCTAAAACCCGAGGCCTGAAGGACGTCTAAGAGATCGTAAATAAAATCTATATCAAAATTATTATATAAAGTGTGAAAAATAGGCTGAGAGCCGTAGACCGGCTTTCTAGTCTCCCAATCGACTAGGTAGAACTCAAACTCAAAGCCCATCTTAACTTTAAGGCCTAGGTCGCTAAATTGTTTAAGGATCTTCTTAAGTAGAATCCTAGGCGTCGCCATTAAGGGCCTTCCATCGTACCAGTGGGGATCAACAATGACCCTAGCGGTGTGGGGGGCCCAAGGTAGCGTGGTAAAGGTACTTAGATCGGGGATGGTCCTAGCGTCACCATAGGTAACCTCCTCGCCGTAACCAGTATTGGGGGCGCAGCGGGTCTGGACGTCGCAGGTCATGATGCCGCCGTAAAAATTAAGGCCGTGCTCCAAATAGTGCTCGAAGTAGGCTACAGGAAC
The DNA here is from genome assembly GCA_031288745.1 of Deltaproteobacteria bacterium. Classification (GTDB taxonomy): domain Bacteria; phylum Desulfobacterota; class Desulfarculia; order Adiutricales; family Adiutricaceae; genus JAITQT01. The sequence continues at coordinate 1,293 of JAITQT010000305.1, read as the reverse complement.
GTTTTTGCTCCTCGGAATGCCGTAGAGATCGTATTGCTCAAAGCGCACGTACTTAACGTCCTTATCTTTAAGCTGGCGGCGGATATCTAGTAAGAGGTTTACCCCTTCAGTGGTGGCCTTAGCTTCGGCCATAACCTCTTTGGGGGTGACGACCCGTTCGGGGTCCAAGTCAAAGTTCATCGTCAGCCTCGTAATAAAAGTGAGTGGAAAAAAAAAGATTTTTAGTTATTTTAAAGTTCTGGCTAGGTTAATCTCTAGCTCAAGGCCCAATTCCAATCAAAATTAAGGTTTTGACCATCTGGACCAAAGATCATCAGTAAAGAGGGATCGACAATAGCTAGTTCCACTTCGCTCCCTAAAGGGGCCATCTTTAACGCTTCTATATCGGCTAAAGTGGTAACTAATTGTCCTTGGCTATTAATAGTTAAAGCCAATATGCGGCCTAAAGACTCTAAATCAACCGTCTGGCCCTTAGTCGTAAAAGGGGAGGGCGGGGCCAGTTCTTTTGAAGCCACCAGAGGGGCTATTAGCCTTAAATTTTCCGGCCTCAACCCCACGGTTAAATCTCTATTAACAGCGAGAGCCTTCTGATAATCGCTTGGTTTAAGGGGCCCTACCTTAAAGCCGGCAAATTTAAGTAATCTCTGGTCGGTATCAAAAACGGCCTTTAAAAGATTTATCCTAGGGGCCCCGACAAAGGCGGCCGCATTTTTATCAATCGGGCTATCATAGAGCTTTTGAGGGTCGGCTATTTGAATGACTCGGCCTTGCTCAAGCATGACTATCTCGTCGGCCACGGCCAAGGCCTCGTGAAAATCGGGCGTGGCCATTAAAAAGGTGTGACCCTCTTGGGTTTGTAGCCTTTTAAGCTCTGAGCGTAGTTTAAAGCGCAAAGGGGCGTCTAAACTGGAAAGGGGCTCGTCGAGGAGGAAAAATTGAGGCTTTCTTACCATAGCCCGGCCCAAGGCTAGCCTCTGACGTTCTCCCCCGCTCATGGTTTTAGGTAAGCGCTCTAAAGTTAAGGTTAAGCCCAGCTTTTGAGCCATATCGAAGACGGTTTTTCTGATTTCATCCTTACTTAAGCCCTTTTGGATTAAAGGACTAGCTAAATTTTCAAAGCCGTTGCGAGTGGGATATAAGGCCAAATTATCAAAAATCATGGCCACGTCGCGTTTGCGGGGCGTAAGTTTTGAGACCTCGCGCTGGCCAAAGTAGATTTCCCCGCTGCTTTGAGGCTCTAAGCCAGCTAAAAGCCTTAGGGTAGTCGTTTTTCCAGCCCCGCCAGGACCCAAA
>JAITQT010000381.1 GCA_031288745.1 Deltaproteobacteria bacterium | reverse complement strand
TTTCGGCTCATTTGGGAAAGGATGACCAACAGATACGGGAAGGTCGCACGATTTTGCTAACGATTTCGGGGTCAGCGTAAACGCCCGTGGGTTATCTCTAAGCTTATAGCCCCGCTTTTTGCTTCCAAAAGCGATTCCCGAGCCGCGATTGATGCCTTTATCAAGCTGCCCGCCGCTAAAAGTAAAAAGCGTTCCCTACATAAAGAACTCAAAACTGCGATAATTGTATCTCCCCAATGTCCACAACTTAAGGAAACAACGCTTCTACAGTAAAAAAGTAGCCCTATCAAAAAAACCATTGTAGCTGACTATCTGCAATTACTTTCACCACATAGATAAAGACGCCTTCACCGGCACATATAATAATATATAATGGCTATAGCGATCACGCATGTAAAAAAAGTTTTTCAACACTTTTATTCGATCACGTGTGTTGCCTCGAATTTAAAGACATCACAAGACTTCTCTTAAAATCCAGCTTTTGTGTATGGCACATTTATTGCTTATAACGCCGCCTTTGTGCTACAATCAAGCTTAAATCTATCCGCACCATGTGGTAGCGCCCATTACCTAAAAACTGGAAATCAACGTATGAGCCGCTATCCTGAAAATGATATAGATTTTGAGAATTTCTTCAAGACAACTGACGATTGCATCAATTACCTTATCTCGATCCGGTGGCCAGATGGACTATGCTGTACTTGTGGCCAGCATGATAAATTCTGGCACATCAAGAAAGGGCTGGTTCTTCAATGTTCAGCCTGCCATAGCAGAAAAAGGCCTCTAGTGGGGACTATTTTTCATGATACACAACCCACTTTGACCAGCTGGTCCAAAGCTATGTGGTATCTTATGTCCCAGAAATACGGGACGAACGCAACAGGTCTTAGTAGAGTGTTAGGCGTGGCGAATTCGACGACTTGGCACCTTAAAAATCTCTTTCTTACGTTAACTTTACTAAAATTTTGAGCCATTAGTTAGGTTATTTCTTTTATGTAGAAGTGGGCAGCTAAAACTTAAACCTGCCTCCCCCTTATTAAACGTAAAGCCATCTTTGCTCGAAGCGCAAAAACCTCTTAAAAGCAAAAAAGTCTAAAAATTTAACTAGTAATAAGGCTCTGTTACAAATTTAAGGACTGATAAAGGTGGCTTTTTTCGCTTCAATCATCTTTAATTTCTAGAACAATTATCGTGTCCGTTCACAAATGTGAACGTTTAAGGGCCCGTTCACAAGAGAAAACGCTGCGGTGCCAAGCCTATTGAAAGGGACGACACATCCCGCAGCAATGTAGCCCCCTATAGGAGCTTAGTAATTTTAACATTAATCAAAGTTAAAATATATGGTTGGAGCAGAGATCTAAGTAGAAACGTTAGAAAAACTAATATTAAGAACTTAAAGGTATGCTAAAACTTTATTACAACTCGAAAGTCGCTACCAGCCGCAACGTGGGAAAAAAAAGACTTGGTGAACGGTTACCAATTATCCAAGCTTGAGCGCTCGAACTCGAAAAATTTAAAGATAAAAATAAACCTCTAACTATTTTGAACCCAATACTTTTAAAAGAGTACCTGTTCCTGTAGAAATAAGCTTAATCGGTCAATGAACTCTCGCTCGTTTTGGCTTGAAAAATATTATTGCCGCCCTCTCCTTTAATAAATAATTGATCGAAGCGCAAAAAGTCACCTTATATGAGTCCTTAAATTTGTAACAGAGCCTTATTACTAGTTAATTTTTTTGACTATTTTGATTTTAAGAGGTTTTTGCGCTTCGATCAATAATTAAATTCGCAGCGAAGATAAATATGAAAATTACACAATTAATTAAGTTTTGGGTAATCAACTCTCGCTACCACGCTTTGGCCCAAAGCCTCTTACCGGCTTTGCTAGCGCTTTGCCTAGCCGCCGGTCATAAAGACTTTTCCTTAACCTTAGCTTTATTAGCCGTAGTCGGAGTCGAGATGGTCCATATGGGAGTAAATCTTTTAGACGACTATTTCGATTATTCACATCAACACTCAAGTTATAGAGATTTAATGGCCCGAGAAGGAATGCGCGCTCGCGTAGCCAAATGCCCTTATCTGACCACTGGTCAAGCGACCCTGGGTCAGCTTTTAACGGCCAGCTTTATTTGTTGGGCCTTGGCCCTAGCGGTTGGTCTGCCGATTTTGCTAACGCGAGGAATGCCAGTATTGTGGTTGATAACACTGACGGCCTTTTTGGGTATAACTTATTCGGGTTGGCCTCTACGTTTAAGTTACCGAGGCTTGGGTGAATTAGAAATCGGCGCGATCTTTGGCCCTCTGTTAATGAGTGGCGTATACTATAGCGCCTGCGGAACTTTTAGCTCTTCTCTATTTTTGATCTCAATTCCAGTGGGTTTATTAGTCATGAATATTATCTACGCCCACTCTATAATGGATGTCGAACCCGATAAAAAAGTCGGTAAGATGACTCTAGCCGTTTTAGCTAAAAGTTCATCGGCTCGGCTCATAATCTTAGCTTTGGTTTTGATTTTGCCATATGTGTTGGTTACGGCGGGAGTAGCCGCTAAAATCCTCTATTGGCCCCATTTATTGGTCTTGTTCACCTTACCGTTGGCTGTGGCGCTTTTTAAATTGATGGTCCAATACGTCCGAGAGCCTAGCCAACCGATTCGCCGCCATTTTTGGATGGGGCCCATGAACCGCTGGGAAACTGTTAAGGCCAACGGTATTGAATGGTTCATGATCCGGTGGTATTTAGCCCGCAATCTTCTTTTATTTTTCTGTTGTTCGGTAATGGCGGCCAGGCTCATAACTAAGATTTTAGGAGCAAACTAATAATTTATGAAAATCGCCTATCTCGCCTACTGGTTTTTTAAAGCCCGCTTTCTAGCTCGCCAGGCCCCCTTACAGACAGTTCTTTTTATAAACAATAAATGTAACCTGGCCTGCCGACATTGTAATATCTACGCTCGCTCTTCTTCTATTACTAAAACTTATCAGACCGTGGGCGAGGAACTTCTCTACTCTTATCGACTCGGTGCCCGCTTTGTCGATTTTGAGGGAGGAGAACCGCTGATTTGGCGCGACGGAAGCTACGATTTAAACAGTTTAATTGAGCTAGCCAAAAAAATTGGCTTTTACTCGACCACAGTCACCACCAACGCCCAATTGCCTTTCGACGGCTGCCAGGCCGACTCTATCTGGGTTAGCCTTGACGGTAATAGAGAAAGTCACGACTTAATCAGAGGCCAAGGAAGTTTTGACAAACTAACCGAAAATATCGCCAATTGCGGCCATCACCGCTTGAGCGTTAACATGGTGGTTAATACATTAAATTATCATAGCCTGACCGAGACTATAGAATTTGCGACCGATAACGCTCATATCTGCTCTATCTCTATTAATTTCCACACTCCCTTCCCTGGAACCGAAGATCTCTTTCTTGATTTCGAAACCAGAAACCAGGTAATCGACGAAGTTATTTACTTAAAAAAACAAGGCCGGCCTATAATGAATTCCGTTTCTGGCCTTAAATACATGAAGGACCTTAATTTTGAAAAGCGTTGCTGGGTGACTAATTTCATCATGCCCGACGGCCGTAGACTCGCCCAGTGCCAAGGCCTCGAGGCTGGGGTCTGCCAACGGTGCGGTTTTTGTATGGCCGGAGAAATGCGCTCTGTCTTTCAATTTAAGCCGGATACTATTTTCGCTGGCCTAAAGCTTAGGGGCTAGACTCAATTCGGAAAATGCCTTAGAACAAATTCGTCACGATATTTTAGGCAAGATAGCTCTATTGACTGCTCGAAGCGATTTCTCAAATGAAGAAATCGTGGGTTTCTATCGTAGCGCAAGGTATGTTGAGCGGGCGTTTAGAAATATGAAAGATACTAAACATTTAACGGTGCAACCTATTTTCCATTGGGCTGACCAAAAGATCAGGATACATATTTTTACATATGTCTTGGCCTACAGGATGGGTTGCCTCTTAGTAAAAGGGTTAGCGGACTAAGGTTTACAGATAAGCGTCAACTGAATTTTCGGCTATATTACGTTGCCTATAAATTGTTAAAACATCTAAAGAGTCAAATTTTTTATTGAAAGCATATAAAAAAATCATAATATTTTTCTATCATTTTAAATTTCATCATTGTTAAATTTTATATTTTTATCATTTATAAATAAAAATCTAATTAAATTATTAATATCATTAATTTTAATATATTTATTTAAAAGGATTATATTTTTTTGAAAATCTTCATGCGTCTCTAATTTTATTTTGGCTGACATAAAATATATAAATATACTCTTCTCTTATGATTTGGCCAGTAATAAATATGCCTTACTGAGAATAATTAAGTTTATCTTTGAATAATATAAAAATGATACTCAAAATAAATGTATATGTTTTGGAAAGCATTCTTTTAATATTTCAGTTAATTTTAATTCCTTAGATATTTTAGTTAACACAAGTTCAGGGCCTACAATTATAATACTAATAATAATTTTTTTTATCGTTTGTTTATCTATAATTATATTTTTTTAATCTAAATTAATATTATTACAAATAGAAAATTAAATAATAAAAGGTTCTATGCCTATATTTTCTTTTTTTTCTCTTTTCTTATTTGGCACTATTTTGTTCGTCACGTGGGCTACGTGACCAATACAGTGTCTTTCAGACTTTGGTTTGCTGGTCTCAGGCTCCCGATAGGACCTAGCCTGATAGGCGTACTTGATGCCAGTCTTCTTGTTTATGCTGTCGGTGATAAAGCTCAAAACTCTGACTCCCTCTGATTTCCGACTCAGCCACATTGTAGCCACAACAAAAAACAAAGCCAAGAGTTCTTGCAAAAAAAATACTTAATGAAATCGGGCTATTAACTTGGTTAGCGAAATGTAGCCATAATTTCGCGGGATTTTGGGATTAAAGTTAATCTAAATTCGAGGGCTAAATAAGAGAAATAACCCCAGATATTTTTTCTATCTTCGCTGAGGAATTCGGACCAAGTAGGGTAGAGTACTGGCGCGGTAGCTTCCGCCCCGTTTCCAGTACCCCCCGTCAAACCGGGCCTGCGGAGTTACCGCACCCGGCTTTCACCCAGTCCTTCTCATCACCGCACACGAATAGGCCTTCTTTCAGGGACATTGAAAAGGGGACACTCCCTATCCCGTGAGAAATTCTGATCTTCCCAAGGTAATTCCCTTCGTATCTTAATTTACGAAAAATAGCCGAGAACAAAGATGATCATTTTAACTATTGATACCGATTGGGCTCCCAGGGAGGCGGTGATTGAAGTAATGGAAAAAGTTAGGGCTTTGGACGTAAAAACCACTATCTTTTTTTCCGCCCCCAGCCCGGTAAAACCCTGGCCTCTTTTAGAAATAGGGGTCCATCCTGACCTTTCTCGCCGCCACGTGCCCTTTGATGGGGGAGAGCCCATGAGCATGGCTACGATGAGTCACGATCTAGACGTTCTAAAAGAAGAGGGGCTAATCCTCGATTGTTTCCGCCGCCAAATCCCCTCCGCCTTAGCCGTCCGGACCCATCGATTTTATTGGCATTCGGATCTAGCTAAGGTTATGGCCAAAAGCGGCTTTATCCACGATAGCTCCATGATAATGCCTTATCACCCCTACCTTATGGGTTTTAAAGTTGGTAAGCTTAAGCGCTGGCCAGTCTGGGCCAGCGATCATCTCCATTTGGTACGCCGCTTTCCACTCTCTCGCTTAGAGCTTCCTTACCTAGATCGCCCTGGTCTTAAAATATTTTGTTTTCACGTAACCTACCTCTATCTTAACGCCTCAACCCTTTCGGATTTCAACATGATCGAAAAGAGACTAGATAAACAATTAGTCGAGCGCCCAGCCATCTCCAAACCAGGGATCTGGACCCTTTTCGAGCTTTTAGCCGAACGTATCTATAAAACCTCCCATGGTTATTGGCTAGAAGACATACCCTCAGACTTTATCCTCAAAAACCAAACCCCGCAAACCAATTGAGCCTAAAATATTAAGCTACCAAGACTCTATTTTTATCCAGGGCCAACTTGGATGCAAAGAGTATG
>JAITQT010000300.1 GCA_031288745.1 Deltaproteobacteria bacterium | reverse complement strand
TCGAAAGTCGCTACCAGCCGCAACGTGGGGAAAAAAAGACTTTGTGAACGGACACTATAAAAATAAAGATAAAAAGTGTCCCTTAATAAAACAAACACGAACAAAGCCTTAACTATTATAGGCGGAGGCCTAGCTGGCTGCGAGGCCGCTTGGAGAGCGGCCACGCTCGGCCTTAAAGTCAAACTTTGGGAGATGAAGCCCCAAAAGTACTCACCCGCCCACTCTAATCCCGATTTAGCCGAGCTAGTGTGCTCAAATTCTTTAAGAGCTGAAGATAGCTCCAACGCAGTTGGGCTCCTTAAAGAGGAGCTGACCCTATTAGGCTCTATAGTTATGGAAGCGGCCCTCGCTCACCGAGTGTCAGCCGGCCGTGCCCTGGCCGTGGATAGGGTGGCCTTTAGCCGCTACATAACCGAAAAGGTAGAAAGCCACCCCAATATCGAAGTCATCCGCCAAGAGTTTCGTCCTCCATTAATAGACCAGGGCCCTCTAATCGTAGCCTGCGGCCCGCTAGCTACTGATGAGGTTACTTCCGATTTAGCTCAAATCACCGGGTCAGACCACCTTAACTTTTATGACGCCCTAGCCCCCATCGTTGAAGACGATTCGCTTGATAAAAGTAAGCTTTTCTTAGCCGACCGCTACGGGCCGCCAGAAGAAGGCGACTACCTAAACGCCCCTTTCACTCAAAATGAGCTTAATCTCTTTATAGCCGCCCTACTTGAAGCTGACCGGGCGAGAGCGAGACCCTTTGAGGAAGAAAAATACTTCGAGGGCTGTTTACCCATCGAAGTCATGGCCCAAAGGGGGGTTAAGACTTTGTGCTTTGGGCCCATGAAGCCGGTGGGCTTAATCGATCCTAAGAGCGGGCGCAGACCTGCCGCCATAGTCCAGCTAAGGCGCGAAAACGCTCACGGCTCCCATTGGAATATAGTCGGCTTTCAGACGCGTCTAACTATTCCCGCTCAAGAAAAAGTCTTTAGGCTCATCCCGGGGTTAGAAAAAGTTAAATTTGCCCGTTATGGAGCTATCCACCGAAACACTTATTTAGTAGCCCCCAAGGTGCTCGATGATTTTCAGTGCCTAGTTAAGGCCCCGGATATCTTTATTGCCGGCCAACTTTCAGGGGTGGAGGGATACGTGGAATCAGCCGCCCAGGGCTTGTGGGCTGGCGAGAACGCCGCTCGACGCCTTTTGGGCCTAGCTATGGTCCAAGCGCCCCCAGAGACTGCTTTAGGCTCATTAGTCGGGCGATTAACTAAAAAGGTCAAAGAAGTAACCTTTTGCCCCTCCAACGTAAATTTTGGACTCTTTCCCCCGGTCGATCCCCAGGTCCCTAAAAAAGACCAAGCGGCCTTTCGACTAGAGCGGGCTCGTAAGGCCTGGCCGTCGTTTCTAAAGGATATCAATTATGCCCGCTAGCTTTCCCCTCTTATTTGGGCTAGCCGCGCTTTTCCTTAAGGCCCCCAAAAAAACTGAACCGGTGGCTCTTTTAAGTTCTTCTAAGCCCTTTTTAGCTCTTTTAGCGCCTATGATTGTCTTTATAGCCGCCCTTGCTTTTTCCGGCTGCGTCACCTCTTTCTCCCAACCCTTGCGCCCAGTCTCCAAGATAGCCGTGGGACCTTTGAATGGTCCGGGCGCGCCAGATCTGGAAAGGGAACTAGCCAAAAAATTTCCAGGGCGAATAGATAGCGCCGATTTAATCTTAAGCGGCACGCTTAGTTTTGATTACCAAACTAAAACGGGCCAAGAGAGCGTCTTACCTCCCAATAGCGAAAGTCAAGCCTATCCTCTAACGGTGGTCGAAGCCGAATTATCTTTTGATTGGCGCTTAAAAGCTAGCTCCGGGGCAGAAATTAAAACTGGCCTGGTTCGCGACCAATTCTCCCAAGTGGCTGGCGGTTTTTTACTAAGCCTTGGTAAAAGCCCCGAAAAAGTATTGAGCCAAGATGAAACGCTTAAAAAAATGATCCCGGCTCTAGCCTTTCAAATCGCCGAGGAGATAGGCCCGGCTTTTGATGCATCCGATCTTGAATCTGGCGATAATGAAATTTCTCACAGGGCCCTACAAAGCGCGGCCTCAAACGATTGGGACGGAGCGGCAGCTCTTTGGCGTGAGCTTTTAGCCCTAAACCCTGAATACGCCGCAGCCAATTATAATCTTGGCGTCTATTACGAGCGCTTAGGCCGTTTAGAAGAAGCCCATACCTATTACCGCAGGGCCTTTATAACCTTCCCAGGCCCTCGTTACCGCCTACCTCTAACTAGAGTGACCGACGCCTTAGATCGCCTCGGACGCCCGGCTAAGCGTGACTCTCTGCGTTAATTTTTTTATTTCCTTTCTTTTTATTGGGCCGCCTTTTTTTGGCGGCCAATTTTTATTTTTACTTCACGGAGCGTACGTTTGAAAGATTTCTTTTTAGCTCAAACCGCAGCCGAGCTCTCCATAGAGCCCAAAAGAGTAGCGGCGGTGATCGAACTTTTAAGCCAAGGGGCCACCGTCCCTTTTGTGGCCCGCTACCGCAAAGAAATAACAGGCGGCCTCGACGAAGTCCAAATCATTGACATCCGCGATCGCCTCAAGAGTTTAGAGGAGCTAAACCAAAGGCTCGAATCTATCCTAAAATCATTAGAAGAGCGCGAGCTATTAACCGCTGAGTTAAAAGAAAAGCTATCGGCCGCTAAAACCATGACCGAATTAGAGGACCTCTATCTCCCCTTTAGGCCCAAAAAACGCACTAGGGCCATGATGGCCAAAGAGCGAGGCTTAGAGCCGTTGGCCCTTAAACTTATGGAGCAAAACCCCTCTGACGACCCTCAGCTTTTAGCCCAAGAGGCCCTTAAAGGGGCTAAGGAAGTTTTAGAATCAAAAGAAGCCTTGAGCGGTGCCCGCGATATCTTAGCTGAAATTATAGCTGAAGACCAAGAAGCCAGAAAAAGGCTAAGGGCGCTATTTGAGAGCGAAGCCATTATTAGAGCTAAACTTAGGCCTAATAGCGATGATAACGCCCAAAAATACCGCGATTATTTTGATTTTGAAGCTAAGCTTTCCCAAGTGCCTTCCCACCGCTATTTGGCTATCAGGCGAGCCGAGAGCGAGGGGGCGCTGACTTTGGAGGTTAGACCCGAGTTAACGGCCGCCTTAACCCTATTGCGGGCCATTTTTATCAAAAACGATTCGCTTTGCGCCTCTCAAGTCGATCTAGCCCTAGTCGATTCTTATAAAAGGCTACTTTGCCTTAGCCTTGAAACAGAAGCTCGCCTAAAGGCAAAAAAGAAGGCCGATTTAGAAGCGGTAAGAATATTTTCAGAAAACCTGCGCCATTTGCTATTGGCCCCCCCTTTAGGAGCTAAGCCCGTCTTAGCTATTGATCCAGGCTTTAGAACCGGTTGTAAACTCGCAGTTTTAGGGGCCGACGGTGCCCTCTTAGCTTACGAGACCATCTATCCCCACGCTTCCTCGGAAGCTAATCGGCTTAGCGCCGGGAAAAAAATTATAGAGTTAGTAAATCTCTATTCTCTTAAAGCCGCCGCCGTGGGTAACGGCACGGCCGGCCGCGAGACAGAAGAATTTTTGGAAGGCTTAAAAGATAAGCTTCCTGCAGAATTTATAATAGTTATGGTTAGCGAAAGCGGGGCCTCAATTTATAGCGCCTCCGAAGAGGCCCGCGAAGAATTTGGGCATTTAGATCTAACTGTGCGGGGGGCTGTCTCCATCGGTAGACGCCTAATGGACCCTTTGGCCGAGCTAGTAAAAATAGACCCCAAAAGCATCGGAGTGGGCCAATACCAACACGACGTGGACCAAGGTCTTCTAAAAAACACTCTTAACGATGCAGTCGAAAGCTGCGTCAACCAAGTTGGGGTCGAGGTCAACACTGCCTCGGAAAAGCTTTTAAGCTACGTTTCTGGTTTAGGCCCGTCACTGGCTAAAAACATAGTCCAGTATCGTCGTCAAAACGGGCCCTTTGAAAGCCGCCGTGACTTTTTAAAGGTTAGCCGTTTGGGCCCCAAGGTCTTCGATCAATGCGCTGGATTTTTAAGGATCTCCTCGGCCGCCAATCCCTTAGATTCTAGCGCAGTGCACCCAGAAAGCTATGAGGTGGTTGAAAAGATGGCCTATGATCTTGGCGTTAAGGTGCTAGATCTTATCGAAAGGCCCGAGCTAAGGCACCGGATACGGCTACCCAATTACGCTAACGATCGGGTGGGCCTCCCCACGCTTAAAGATATTTTAAGCGAACTAGAAAAACCTGGAAGAGACCCCCGAAGCGCCTTTAAAAACGTTACTTTCCAAAAAGATCTATTAAGCTTAAACGATCTTAAAGCGGGCATGCGACTAAACGGCAAAGTTACTAACGTAACCGCCTTCGGGGCATTTGTCGACGTGGGCGTCCACAGAGACGGTTTAATACACCTCTCTCAGCTATCCGATAGCTTCGTGACCGATCCCGCAGCAGTAGTTAAAGTCGGGCAAGAGGTTTCAGTCACGGTCTTAGCTGTCGATCTTGAAAGAAGTCGGCTCGAGCTTAGCCTTAAAAGCCAAATTAACCTTAACCCTGTCCGGCCCTCTCAAGAGCGAGGCCAAGATGGACGCGGCGGAAGGCCTCGCGGAGGCCCCGATAACAAAGCCAATCCCAGGCCTCCCAAAGGGGCCAGCGGCTCGGGAGGTGCCTTTGCTGCTTTAGCCGACTTTTTCAAAAAAAACCCTGAAAGCCACTAAACCATTCAATACTTTCGCAGTGAAGGTAACCCCATTGAGTTATAAAGGTTTGAGGGAATACTAGTTTAGATGTCTAAAAGATATTAAGTTATTTTTTTCAAAAAAATAAATTTATTCGGCCTAGAAAAAGGTATTTATGCTTTAAGATTCCCAAAAAAACTAATTAGTTGGACCAGTTTTTTGGTTATCTTTCGACAGAATCGCCCGTCACAAACACTATTGGTTAAATTAGAAGCTAGAGGTTTGACGGTCATGGCCCAATATTATAAGGGCCTAAATTTCAGGCCTTACTTAAAATAGAGCCGCTAACCGCTTTCTTAATTAACTATTTTTTCACGCCTATCTTTTAGCCCACGCTTGACGAGGATAAATAAATGAATTCCGATTATATTAAACTAGCCCAAGCTCTTTTCCCTGAGGTTACCTTAAGCCCCGAGGATTTAGAACGGCGCTATCCTCCTAGAAATCTTCCTCCAACTTCTGAAGTTACCCGCCTTGGGCCCAGCCCGACCGGATTTATTCACTTAGGTAACCTTTATAGCGCTTTGGCCAACGAGCGCTTGGCCCACTCGACTGGAGGGGTTTTTTTTCTTCGCGTCGAAGATACCGACTTAAAGCGCCAAACGCCAGGGGCAGTGGAAGCAATAATTAACTCTTTGAGATATTTTAAGATTAACCTTGACCAAGGGGCCTTAATTGCGCCTAAGCCCGGTCAAATCGACTATGGCCCGTATTTCCAGAGTCAGCGCAAGGATATCTACCACGTCCTGGCTAAAAATTTAGTTGAGCGAGGTTTGGCCTATCCCTGCTTTTGTTCTGAAGAAAAACTTGAGGAAATTAGAGCTAAGCAAACGGAACAAAAATTAAATACTGGCTATTACGGAGCCTTTGCCGCGTGCCGAGAAATGGACCTCGATAAGGTCTTAGAAAAAATTGCCTCCAGTCAGCCAAGAGTTTTAAGGCTAAGATCGAAGGGGCAAAGCGGACTAACTTTTTTCTTTAGCGACCAGATCATGGGGCAAGTTGAGCTGCCGGAAAATTTTAAAGATATCGTCCTACTTAAATCAGACGGTATTCCCACCTATCATTTTGCCCACGCCGTCGACGATCACTTAATGCGGACCACAACGGTCGTCAGGGGAGTAGAGTGGCTCTCGTCGGTCCCGGTCCATAGAGAACTCTTTAATTTTTTAAACTTTAATCCACCTAAATACGCCCACACTGCCCAGCTAATGAAGCTTGACGGAGGGAGCAAAAGAAAACTCTCCAAACGCGAAGATCCAGAATCCTCTCTTGACTATTACCGCCAAGAGGGCTATCACCCTAAGGCCACTCGCGTTTACCTCATGACCATCTTAAACTCTAATTTCGAAGATTGGCGAAATGAAAATCCTAGCTTAAACCTAGAAGATTTTCCCTTTGAACTATCCAAAATGGGTAACTCCGGCATCCTCTTCGATATTCAAAAACTTAACGACGTCAGCCGCAACGTTTTCGGTGACTTTACGGCCGAACAAATAGCCAATTTTTTCCGCGACTGGCTAGACGAATTTTACTCCCAGCAAACGAAAACATATTTCGAAGATGAGCAAAGACTTATCCAAATAATCCGCTTAAACCAAGGCCTAATGGAAAACCGAAAGAGAAAGGATATTGTCTGCGCCAGTCAACTAAAAGAATTGCTTAGTTTTTATTTTGACCAAAGCTTTATCCCAGTTTTCGAGCCCTTAAAAAACTTTAAACGGGCCGTTGACATCTTAAAAGATTATCTCCAGAGCATGGGCCAGACTAACGATTCGGTGAGCTGGTTCGATAATTTAAAATCAATCGGCCAGCGCTATAATTATTTCCCTAAA
>JAITQT010000294.1 GCA_031288745.1 Deltaproteobacteria bacterium | reverse complement strand
TATTAATTAATATAATATATAATAAATAAAAATATATTATTCCGCCAAGTAAAGATAATTAAATATCAACTTATTTTGCTTAAAATTAAAATAACGAAAAATTTGGCTCATTTACCCTGTGAAATATGGTACATCGTAGTTCTACTATTTTTCATATATATAATATATTAAGCCATAAAATAACCCGCTGTAACTAAAAATATTAAGAGACCATTAGTAGATTGCTAGAGCAATTTTTTTACTTAAAACCCGGCGTTTGCTTAAGTTGAAAAAATTAGTTTGAGGCTTAGACTAAGATGTTGAGCCTTTCTTGGTCCTTGCGGGTCCTTTTTCTGTCCCAGTGTTCCTGGAGCGTTAGGCTTTTCATAATCAAGGAGCTGATGCGGGCCAAGCGCTCTTGTCTTTCACCCTCTCTCCAGCTAAGATTTAATTTAAAAGGCAGGGCGCTTAAGTAAGATGCGGCCAAAATAGCTCTCTATATGGCCAACTAAAATAGCGATTAAAAAAATAACTACTATGCCGGCTTAGAAAAAAACCTGATTTTGGCAAAAAGGCTACAGGGCTAATAAATATTTTCAGGCCGTAAAAAAAGGACTTTAGTTCGATGGCTAAAGAAAGGTTCGTCATAAGCGGCATGAGTTGTAAGGCCTGCGCCAATAGGGTGGAAAAGGCCGCCAGCGAGGTACAGGGCGTCAAATCGGTCGCCGTTAATCTTCTTAAAAACAGCTTGGAAGTCGTTTTTGACAATACCGTCGGTTCATGCGAGAGCATCATTAAAGCCGTGGCTAAGTGCGGCTATGAAGCTAGCATTGATAATAGCGAGCTTACCGATCAAAGCGGGCTAAAGGCGGCCGAGCATGAGGAAAAAAACCTTATTAGACGCCTTTGGCTCTCCATCGCCTTTACTACCCCGCTATTTTACCTGGCCATGGGCCACATGCTTAACTTTCCTCTACCTACTTTTTTTCATAATCCAGATAATCTTTTCACTTTTTCCCTCCTCCAATTAATCCTCCTCATCGCCGTCATAGTCGTAAATTTTAAATTTTTCCGCTCCGGCTTTAAAAGCGCTGTGGCCCTAACCCCCAACATGGATACTCTCGTAGCCTTAGGTTCTGGCGCAGCCACCCTTTATGGAATCTGGGAGCTAGGGATAATGGCTAGCGGCCTAATAGCTAGCGACCAGTCGGTGATTCATAAAGCGGCTATGAATCTATATTTTGAGAGCGGGGCCATGATTTTAACTTTGGTTACCGTTGGAAAATATTTAGAGGCTAAAGCTCGCCGTGGCACCACCGAGGCCGTCTCTAAGCTCTTCGATCTAAGCCCCAAAATGGCTTCGGTGGAACGCGACGGTGCTGAAATTATAGTCGCAGCTAATGAGGTTAAAAAAGGGGACACTATTATCGTTAGAAGCGGCGAAAAAATTGCGGCAGACGGGCTAATTTACGAGGGCCATGGAAGCATAGATGAAAGTTACCTAACCGGAGAAAGCCTTCCGGTAGATAAAGAAAAAGATGGACGCGTGGTTGGGGGATCGGTTTTAGTTAGCGGTTTTCTCAAGGTTAAAGTGGAAAAAACTGGCCGCGAGGCTGTCCTTAGTCAGATAATTAGATTAGTAGACGAAGCTACCTCCTCTAAGGCCCCAGTCGAAAGATTAGCTGATAAGGTGAGCAGCTATTTCGTACCCGCTGTTATCTTTATCGCTCTCCTTGCTGGGGCCTATTGGCTCTACGCTCAATCGGACTTTTCGTTAGCCCTAAACGCGCTCGTTTCAGTCTTAGTCATTTCCTGCCCCTGCGCTCTAGGGCTAGCCACGCCCACAGCCGTCATGGTCGGGGCCGGGGTAGGGGCCAAAAAAGGGCTGCTATTTAAATCAGCCCAAGCCCTCGAACTTGCCTGTAAAGTAAAAACGGTGGTCTTAGATAAAACCGGAACAATTACCTCAGGCCAACCAACCCTAACGGCCCTAGCGCCGGCCCCAGGGGTCGAGAGTCAAAGGCTATTAAAACTTGCGGCCTCCCTAGAAAAGCTCTCCCAACATCCTTTGGCCTTGGCCATTGTTAAAGAGGCTGAAGAAAAAAATATCGTTTTTAGCCCAGTGGAAGACTTTCGGCAGATAGAAGGCGCTGGGCTAATTGGACGGATAGAGGGACAAACGGTTAAGGCGGGAAATTTTCGTCTCATAGAAGGCCTCGAAATAAGCCAACCGGTTAGACAAGCTGCTGAAAAGGCGAATGAAGGCGGAGCCACGACGCTATATATTTCTGAAAACACGAATGTTTTAGGAATGATTGCTATATCCGATGTTATTAAGCCAACTAGCCGTAAAGCCGTGGAAGAACTTAAAAAACTAGGCCTTAAAGTTATTATGCTCACCGGGGATAATCACAAGGCCGCGCTTGCTATTAGCCTTAAAGCTGGAGTAGACGATTTTTTAAGTCAAGTTTTACCCGCCGATAAAGAAAAGGAAATCCGCCGCCTCCAAGAAAACGGCCGAGTTAAAGTGGCCATGGTTGGCGACGGGGTTAACGATGCCCCGGCCTTAGCTAGGGCCGACGTGGGCATCGCCATAGGAGCTGGCGCAGACGTGGCCTTAGAGACGGCCGACGTCGTGTTGATGAAAAGCGAGCCCCTCGACGTGAGTTTAGTTATCCGCCTAAGCCGAGCGGTTTTACGCAATATCAAGCAAAACCTATTTTGGGCTTTTTTTTACAACCTAGCCGGCATACCGCTAGCTGCGGGTGCCTTTTATCATTGTCTTAATCTAACCCTAAACCCTATGATAGCCGCCGCTGCTATGAGCTTAAGCTCGACGTGCGTGGTCTTTAACGCCCTAAGGCTTAAAAGTTTCGAGTCGTCCCCAGCCGCGCCTAAACGCGCCATCGCTAAAAAGGAGAAACCCCTTATGAACAAAAAACTAAAAATCGAAGGTATGAGTTGCGCCCACTGCTCTTCTAGAGTGGAAAAAATCCTAACAGACGTTAAAGGTGTGGAAAAGGTCAAGGTCGATCTGAAAAAAGGCGAAGCCCTGGTGAGCTTAAAAGAAGATTTACCCGACGTCGCCTTGACCGACCCCGTTACCAAAGCAGGCTACCCGGCCAGTATCGCGGGCTGAAACTCTTTTATACTCACCCGTAATTCCCGCAGTTTTTCTCACCACGTGGTGAAAATTAGATCAAAGTGAAATTTACTTGACACATGACCGAGTTCATTGTACCCTTTGTGGTGTGAGATCTCACACCACAAAGGGG
>JAITQT010000168.1 GCA_031288745.1 Deltaproteobacteria bacterium | reverse complement strand
CGGAGGCACAAACTTTCTATCAAACCTGGGGCTAGGTTATCGGTTTGACAGAAAATAAGGCCTATGGAATTAGGGAGTAAATTTTCCTCCAACGATAATTGGCTAAAGACTTCTTGGAGACAAATGTCAATATCGTCGATTTCTTCGGTCTGAGCAATGAGCGTCTTAAACATTTAACTAATCTCTTGCAAATCTCTGATGCAACCCCCCGCCGAAGCTAAGAGTGGAGGTTTTTATAAAGCTTACAACAAAGCCATAAAATAGGCTATCCAAATAAGGCTATAATGAGGGCCAAAGACTATAAATAAGGCCCTAGCCCCAGAGCTTAATAAAATTAACAATTATTGGTAGGCTATAATTAAAGATAAAGCCTAGGCTTTAGTTTTTTTAGGGAAAAAAGTGATGCGAGGAGACTTCTTGGAACTTATCCGTCACCCCGCTAAAGGCGTCCACCACCAAGGGATCGAACATGTGCTCGCGCTCTGACATTATCACTCGACAGGCGTCTTTGTGATCCATGGGCCTTTTGTATACTCTAATGTCCACCAAGGCGTCAAAGACGTCGGCTATAGACATAATCCTCGCGCATAAGGGAATTTGAGTAGTTTTAAGGCCCTTAGGATAGCCCTTGCCGTCCCAGCGTTCGTGGTGTGATTCGGCGATGAGAATAGCGAATTCGTGATATGACTGAGTGGGTACTTTAGAAAAGATGTTCCTTAAAAGGTCGGCCCCTACAGTGGTGTGAGTCTTCATGATGGTGAATTCTTCGTCGTTAAGAAGGCTCGGCTTAAGCAAAATTACGTCGCTTACCGTGATTTTGCCCACGTCGTGGAGAGGAGCGGCCCTGGCCATCATATCGACGGTAAATTCGTTAAGTTCCTCACTGTAGTGGCCGCGCTTTAAAAGTTCGGCCCCTAAAATCTCAACGTAGCTAGCCGTGCGAGTTACGTGACCTCCGGTGCATTCGTCTCTATATTCTATCATATCGGAAAAAGAGGCGATGATAGAGTCTTCTAAAACTCTAACTTGGTTTTCTAATTGACGGTTATAGGAAGAAAGGTTTAAATGAACATCAATGCGGTGCTGAAGAATCTCTTTGTCGACCGGTTTAGTGATAAAGTCTACGGCCCCGTTTTTAAGGGCCTTAACTTCCGATTCGGTATTGTGAGCCGCAGTTAAAAATATGACCGGAATATGGCGTAAGGCCATGTTCTTTTTGAGCATCGTTAGAGTCTCAAAGCCGTCCATGTCGGGCATGTCAATGTCTAATAAAATCAAATCTGGCGCTATTTGGTAACAAATCAATAGCGCTTGGGAGCCCGATTTGGCTAAGGAAACTTCATAATCCTCTTCGAGCATGGCGTTTATTTGTTGAAGCGTGACGAGATTATCGTCAACGACCAATATATTTTTCATCGTTTTCCTCGCCAGTGGCCCCATGAGGTTTTTCCTATGGGAAAATGGCGCATTTTTTAGAGTGTTGCAACGCATCTTTATGACGCGCTAGGAAAAAAAGCCAAGAGCCTACCTGGGCTGGCTAGGTTTTATTTTGGAGGCCAAAATTTAACCCTCAGCCTCAGGTTAGGCCCATAAAGCTCTTCCTAAAAAAAAGCAATGAAAGAAAGTAAAATATATGATTAAAATGTAAATAAAATAAAAAAATATATATCAAACAGAGAAATAATAGTTTGGGCTTTGGTTGAAAGTAGCGGGGCCAAGGGGTTTAGTTTAGAAAAAATAAAGACTGTAATGGCTTGGTTAATTTTTAAATAAAGTTAAGAAAATTTTAAAAAAATTAAAAAAATAACCAACTGCCATTAGAAGCACACTGACGAGTAATGAGTAATGGCTAATTCTACGTTTCTATTAGAAAATTCATCAGCTCAGTACTTCTATGCTACTCTCTTTAAGAAAAAAAAACAAGAGGCATATAAAGTTGGTCTACATCCTCCCCTCCCAGAAGGACAGGCACTGACCCGGTTTTTGCAGCGGAAGGCCTTAAAGTTTTAAGGAGGGTTATCGCTTCGTTGGCTGGTTTAAGGCTCATATCCTCATAAAGGGCCTGATCAAGCTACCCGGCCGTGAAAATATTTAAAGTGCCAACTAAATAGGCCTTATTTTTGTAACCACCAGCTAAGCGCCTAAATTGAGCTTGGGTTGGGCGATTACCTTTATCCGTATGAACACATTCCGGATATTTTTGGCTTGTCGACATTGGCTAAACTTTTATTAACTTTCCGGTTTTTTTTTCAATTTCTAGTTCAGCATGATCGCAAATAATCCCCAACCTTTATAGAGAATAGCTTGGTTCAGGCCGCTTTTAGCCTTGACCTTCTGCCTGGGCTTCCAACGTTTTCGAGGCTGATTTAGACATGTTTTTCATTTTAATTCGTAACTATAATGATATTGTGGTTTTTGCAAATATTAATCGAGGCCTTGTTTAAATAATCTTCATGAGCCTCGGCTTTAATTTATTTCGAACTAGTTTACGTTTTTTCTTTAAGTAGTTTATTTCAAAAGTTATCTTAGGTTTTTTCTTTTTAATTGCGCTTCTAATAATTTTAGCCGCTATCTTAATAGCCTCTTCATATTTACGACAAAGCGCTCGTTGAAGCTTTTAAAGTTTAACTCTTTTCTACGATTGCTATTTAAGGGTTTATAGAATTCACCGTTGGAATTGATAGGCAAATTTAGCCACTTTAAAATCGAGCCATACCATAGCAGAGGCTAGGAGCAAGAGATTCTAAGGCTCCTAAAAAAACGTCTCATTGTGTTTGGATTGAAAAATAGAAGTCGTCGGCTTCTATGGAGATAAAAAAGTCTATAGGGAGCTATTTAATTGGTCAGTTCGATATAGTTAAGCTATCTATTTGGTAACCGTTCACCATGTCTTTTTTTCCCCACGTTGCGGCTGGTAGCGACTTTCGAGTTGTAATTAAGTTTTAGCATACCCTTAAGTTCTTAACATTAGTTCTTTTAACGTTTCTACTTAAGCTCTCTGATCCAACCATATATTTTAACTTTGATCGAAGCGCAAAAAGTGCCCTTTATCAGTCCTAAAAATTATAACATACCATTTTTACTAGTTAAATTTTTTTAGCTCTACTGCTTTTAAGAGGTTTTTGCGCTTCGATCAACTTTGATTAATGTTAAAATTACTAAGTTCCTATAGGGGGCTACATTGCTGCGGGATGTGTCGTCCCTTTCAATAGGCTTGGCCCCGCAGCGTTCTCTCTTGTGAACGGGCCCTTAAACGTTCACATTTGTGAACGGACACTCTATTTGTAATTTGCGAAATTAGTTGAGTTTAATGGTGAAAAAGACCCTGTCCATTTGTAAACGTTCTAAGCTCTTCTAGGCGGCCGGCTGGCCTTTTAGATTTTAGAAGTTCATTCTATAGGCCTAAAGTTAAGCCTTTAATGGATTTTTTAAATTGCGAGGAGAAGGCCAACCATTAGCCCATTTTCTTCAGTCTAGTGGGAAGTGGAAAAAAAGGTCTTGAAGAGGCCTGGTGAACGGTTACCTCCATTTTTTGGTAATTTATCCGCCAAAAGTAGCTATGTCTTCTTTAGTTAAGAGCCTAAAAGGTGTTTTAAGAGCGGTTTAATTGCTTCGATAAACGCCTAGAGTTTTGTCAAACTATAGGGAGGCTCATCTGGTCATCGAGTTATTTCGCGGGAAGTTGCGGCTAAGCGCCGCTTTCAATTTTACGGGAGTATAATGGAAAATCAAAGAATTCCTAAAATGCAAACAAGATTCAAACCTGAATTCGTCTTATATTTCCTTTCTGAAGGACACAGTTCTACGGCGCTTTCGAAAAATTATGAAAATAAGGTAGTTATTAGGGTTAAGGGCCGGATTTAACCGCCTAGTCTAAAGCGGCCTCAGGACTCTAGCCTATTAAAAATAACAAATAATTAAACCAGGCTAAAATTTATCCTAACATAAGCTGAAAATATTTAAAATCAGTAGATAAGTTTAATATATCTTTATTGAATCTAAAATCCGCCTTTAAAGAGGTCAAGGCGGCCTATAAATCTTGGTCAGCCCCTTAGGGATTCTAAAGCTAAATTTCCCCATTGGCACAAAGGGAGGGGGGAACATGGCTATTTTCTAGGCCAATGGTAAGTTATTGAGGGCTAAGACTTAACCGTTCACAAACCTTCCCAGGGGGCTGCTACGCTTAAAAATTTTAGCAAAATTTTCCATCCGCTGTGGTGAAAGTTGCCTTTAATATATTTTTCAAATTGCAAGGCTAATTCCATCTATAAGCTAAGATTAGGCTCTATTAAGCTTATAAAAAATATTTTTATATGTTTATCCCAAAATAATCTTGACAGCCTAAGTATTCTTGGTTATTATTCTGACTATGGGAACTCAAGCAATAAAATTACGCTCAAGTACCATACTGCCCCCTCATGTTGGCTCTACGCCAGCCTCGTCCTCTTCTCTGTCCTTCAAACCCCTTTCCAGTAATAGCTAACAAATAAACAACCTAAGATATAGGCTACTTCGTTTAGGCGATTATGCCTCCTCCAACTATACGCTCCAGCGCCCCATTGAGTTTATGTCTTATCAATTCAGGCTTCTTAAAGGTCTGCTTATAATCTATAAGGAAAATGTCAGGCAATTAGCTCAAACAAAAGCAAAACTGGAGAAAGCCACCGGAAAGCTGGGCCAAACTAATGCCGAGGCGTTATATCAAAGAACCTCAACCAGGACGCCGCAGCCCTAGAGAACCCTACGAGGAAGTTAAAGAGGTTCTCCCCAGCCAACCGGTCCTGAACATAGATGAGACTGGACATAAAGAAAACGGTCATCGACTGTGGACTTGGGCGTTGAGGTGCCCCAGAACTTCGCCTTCTTCGCCATTAAGATCGAA
>JAITQT010000159.1 GCA_031288745.1 Deltaproteobacteria bacterium | reverse complement strand
TTTTATTATATTTTTATTAAAATTCATATAAAACTATGATTAAATAGTAAAAAATATTTATAAACTCTAGCGACCATTGCATTTAAACTTGAGTCGCTTAAGTTCCTCCAAGGCTTGTGGCGAACCTAAGGAAGCTGCGTGACACAAATAACCGTAATTCCCAGTCCGGGCGTAAGCTTGCAAAGAAAAGGCTGCCGAGGCCCTACGGTGAGCTTGGCTATCGGATGATTTCAAAGCCGACTTACTCTCCTCAACCTTAATCTGCCCCTGGCTAAGCGGAGCCGAGTCCACTTTGGGTGCCTCGGCCCATAATGAAGAAGAAGAGAAACAAAAAAGCAACCACAAGACGACCATAAACCGGCCTCGAACAAAAACATGAGACACTATAGAGAGTTGCGAACAAAGCGTATCTTATAAAAGCCAAGTTCTTTAAAAATCAACGTCCCTTAAAGCCACCTAAAAGCGTTGATTGGACGATGGATTGATTAAGGTTATCGAAATAATCGCTCCAGACGAATAAAGATGTTAAAAGTATAATAGAACCTAGCCTTGACTTCAAGTTTCAAATAGAGCCGCAGTGCTCTAAATAGTAAAAAGCGAAGCTTGAACTATCAAGGGAGCCATTGCTCTTTCTTGCCTAAAAGTTTAACGCCGCCTTGGGAAGTTGGCAAGACCAATTTTGATCGAAGTGTAAAAACGATTTAAAAGCATAAAAATCGAAAATATTAACTAGTAATAAGGCTATATTACAATTTTAAGGACTGATAACGAGGACTTTTTGCGCTTCTATCACAGTTAATGCCATTAAATAATTTTGAAAGCCTAGGGTCATTGAGAGGATATATCTGAGGAAATGGATTATCTGAATTGAAATGGCTAAGATTGCCCATGACCAGCTCCTGCGATATTAATATAGGGGTTATATAATGACATATAATAATGGTAAAATAAAGATCAAAATATAAGCTATATAAAATAATTATGGAATATAGCATACCTAAAGAATTAAAAAATAAATTCAGCCGCCTTAGAGGCTGTGGGGTTTTTGGGCTACGATCAAGCTTCCTTTTTTTTCGAAAACCAAAAAAAATTATATTGATTTTTTAGCCAATATTGTATGCTTTGCATGTTTTTTGCTTTAATGAATCCGCCCGCAAATCTGCGAAGACCCATAAATTTTAAGTCGAATGAAATTTTACCGGTACCTGAAAAATTCTTGCTATAGCCGCTTCGACGGTTAAACGCGAAAAATTGGCAATAGTACAATAAATCCCGCGTATAGAGAATTATTGTACTCTTTTATCTCAGTGATTATAAGTTATTAATTATATATAGATTTAAAGCAGGCCGAAAGCGTTGATATTTTTCTAACCGTTTTCTAGATCTTTATTTTTCCCCAGGTTATGGCTAGTAGCAGCTTTCGAATTATACTTAAATTTTTCCGTTGCGCCTTAAAATCTTAACAAAAGTTATTTTGAAGTTTGGCTTAGGTCGGAACTCAACCCTTTGTTTAAACTTGGATTGATATTAGAGTGAATAAGCTCCTATAGAGGACTACATTATTGCGGTACGTTGTCGTTCCTTTCAATAGGCATGGTACCTTATCGTTCAAGCTTGTGAACGGATCCCTAGAACGTTAGCCTAATTTCGGGGACCTAGCCGGAAAAGATAAATTTGACAATAGTTCGCGAAAAAAATATTGACTATTCTTAAAATTTAGAATATATTCAATTTTAAAGAACTAATTATTCATCCAGCCCGGTTGGGAGAATAGTAACCGTTCACCAAGTCTTTTTTTCCCACGTTGCAGCTGGTAGCGACTTTCAAGTTGTAATTAAGTTTTAGCATACTCTTAAGTTCTTAACATTAGTTATTTTAACGTTTCTACTTAGCTCTCTGCTCCAACCATATATTTTAACTTTGATTAATGTTAAAATTACTAAGCTCCTACAGGGGGCTACATTGCTGCGGTATGTGTCGTCCCTTTCAATAGGCTTGGCACCGCAGCGTTCTCTCTTGTGAACGGGCCCTTAAACGTTCACATTTGAACGGACAACACAACGGACACAGAGCCATTAGCCGTTTTAGCGCCGATCAGAATAACCCTGAAGGCCGCAGTCGATATCGCCTGCGGCCTTATTTTTTTTCTCGTCCATAAAAAAACCGAATTTTAGTTATTATAATTTTAAGTTTGGTTGTAAATGCTGCTGCACCAAGCCCATTGATGGGGAAGAAACGTATCGTAACAATTTCGCTTCCTGTTGAAGCATTTTCATTTTAACATCAATCCCGGTTTAAAGGCGCGTTCGGAGTCACGTCTTAAGGAGAAGCCTCCAAAGATCATTTTTAAGTGCTTAAGGCGCATGGTAAAACTCAATTATAACTCGAAAACCAACGCCTGCCGAACGCGAGGGAAAAAATGTCTGGTAAAAGGTTACTTAAGGTTTAACATTATATCTTAAAGGAAAAATATATGAATTATATTGATTCTAAAATACCGCCCATTAGAGAACTCCGCCACCCGGAGACCTCATTGGCCCATGGCGGTAAGTTTTGCGAAATTAAGAGCCGTAAGGGACGTAAATGCGCCGTCTTTAGCCAAGCCGATCGCTCTTTTACTCAAGGTTCGATCTGTCCTCTTTTGCCGGCCTTAGGCATTATGTGCACCCTACCTAACACTGTCGTTTTGCTTCACGGGGCGGTGGGCTGTGGTACCTGCGCTAACGGAATCAATGTTAACGCTAGAGCTGGCTCCGGTGCCAGAGGTAGAGCGGTCCAGGACTCAGTTTGGCTCTCTACTGCCCTTGACGAAGTAAACGTTATCCATGGAGGAGATGGTAAGTTAAGAGAAGCCATTATCGAAGTAGATAAGCAATTTAAGCCTAAAGTTATCTTAGTTGTTAGCGTCTGTCTCCCCGGAGTAATCGGCGACGACATAGACGCGGTGGCCGATAGCCTAAAAGATCAAATAGAAGCTAAAATTTTATCGGTCCACTGCGAAGGCTTTAAATCCAAATTTATGGCCACAGCCTACGACGTGGTCTATCACGCCTTGGGGCGGCACTTGTTGCCCGATCCGGCCGAGGTCAAGAAAAAGAAAGACAAAAATCTTTTAAACGTTATGAACGTGGGCTCCATGGGTATAGCCGATGAAAAGGAGCTTAGTCGGCTTTTTAGGGAACTAGGGCTTAAGGTTAACTTTTTCCCAGTTTTCGCCGACCCTGAGAGTTTTCCTTTAGCCGCCCAAGCCGCTCTGTCGGTTAGCGTTTGTCCCACCCACGACGATTATTTTTTAACTCATTTAGAGAAAAAATATGGTGTGCCCTATGTCATCCGCCACATGCCCATAGGGATTGAAAACGTGAGCCGTTGGCTATTAGACGTGGCCCAGATTTTGGGCCGAGTTGAGGAGGCTAAAAAGCTAGTTAAAAAAGAAGAAAAAGAGCTTAAGTCGGCCCTTAAGGAATTTTTGCCGGCCTTTGAGGGTAAAAGCGCCTTTATCTCGGCCGGAGAGTATCGCTCGTTAGCCACGGCCTCTCTCTTAAGAGAGCTAGGGTTCAAGATTTTAGGCATCCGCTCCTTCCACTACGACGGTTTCGCCGAAGTTGAACTCGATAAGCTCTCTAGTGATAAAGATTTTTTCTTTAACGTGGCTAACGTTCAGCCCTTTGAGGAAGCCAACTTATTAAAAAAACTCGCTCCGGACGTTTTTTTAGGTCATATGCACGGAAACTCAACTGCCGCTCGCTTAGGTATCCCGGCCCAAGTTATCTACAACACCGCTTACGCCTATATCGGCTACAGCGGGGTCTATGATCTAGCCAAAAGGCTCTATCGCAGGCTCACCAGGCCCCAGTTTTACCATAACTTAACTCGTCACGGTCGCTTGCCTTATCGCCTAGGTTGGTACCAAAGCGATCCCTTCGTCTATATCCGTGAAAATAAGGAGGCCTCTCAATGACCAACGCCTCTTACGTTGAAAGACCTCGTTGGTCCTGCGCCTTGGGCGGAGCCTTGGCAGCGGTAGGCAACCTCCCTCAGACCGTCCCTATCCTTCATTGTGGCCCGGGCTGCGCCGGAAATTTCGCTTGGACCAACAATGGAGCCTCGGCGCTTAACGTGACCGGCCCGTGCTTAGGGTTAAACGTTCCTGCCACCAACCTTCAAGAAAACGAGGTGGTCTTCGGGGGGCTTGAGCGTTTAAAAGAAGAAATTTTAAACTGCTTTGAGATCATGGAGGGGAGCATATATTTCGTGTTAACCGGGTGTTTGCCAGAGGTTATCGGCGATGACGTTGAAAGTTTGGTATTGGAACTAAACTCCCCAAAGCGCCCGGTGCTTTTTTCCTCAGTGCCAGGCTTTAATGGCGACTCTTATAAGGGTTATGAAGAAGCACTTAAGACAATCTTCCTTGGCTTAGCAGCTAAAAAAACCTCAAAAAATTCGAGCCTTGTTAACGTTTTAGGCGTTCCTCCGGCCATGGACCCTTTTTGGCGTGGAAACTTAGAAGGTATCGAGAGTTTACTTTCGCTTTTAGGTCTTAAGAGTAATCTTTTTTTCGGGCCTAGGGCCGACTTAGAGCTAATAAAAAAATCTGGCTCTGCGGCTAAAAATATCGTAGTTAGCCCGCTTTACGGTTTAGAAGCGGCCGAGCTGGCCCTCGCTCTTTATGGTTTAGATTACGTACAGGCCCCGCTACCAATCGGGGCAGCAGCTAGCGAGAGGTTTCTGAGGATAGTGGGCCAGGCCCTTAAAATTCCCTCGACTAAGGTAGAGGCGGCTATCTCGGAAGCGAGCCGCATCCATTATCTCTACCTTGAGCCGATTATAGATCTTTATAACGATATGGAACTTCAGCGCCACGCCTTAGTTGTGGGCGACGTAAATTACGCCTTAGCCCTTTCAGATTTTTTAATTGAGGATTTGGGCTGGGCCTCGGAGCTAGTCGCGGTGGTTAACGATCTAACGGAGAGCCAAAAAGAGGCAGTTTTGGATTTTCGTAAGCGCTTGGGTGGACCCTACTCCCCAGAAAAGCTTATTTTTGAAAATCGGGCCGAGGCAATTCGCCAAGAGGCCTTTAAAATTTGGAAAAGTGACGAGGGAAAAAAGTATCGAAACGATCGTAAACCTATATTTGTGGCTGGAAGCTCTCTAGAAAGGACCTTGGCCGCGCAATTGGGAGCAGCGCACCTTTCTTTAACCTTTCCGGTGACCAACCGGGCTGTTTTGACCACCGGTTACACCGGTTACCTCGGAGGGCTTAGATTAACCGAAGATTTAGTCGATGCCTGCGTTTCGGGGAGGTGAGTCTATGACCGCTGAAAATGCGGACCTTGCTGCGGAGGGCCCGGTTCTTAACAAAGCTATCTTAGGCGGTTTAAAGGCCTTAAGCGGGGTTAAGGCTATCTTGGCTCTAGCCTTGTGCCTGACCTTAGAAATCACTCTCCCCCCGTCCGGGGTCCAACCCCCGGTAGATCGTCAGTATTTTCTCTATTTTTTGATTTTATGCGCCGCAGTATTTCTACTTTGGCCGGCTCTCTTTTTTAAAAAACCGTCCTTAAGGCAGGCGATGAAAGGCAAAGACGATTTTTACGCTGCGGTCTTTATCTTTCTAACTGTTTTAAACCTCTTAACTGATAAATTCGCCGTCCTTCCGGTCATCTTTTTTCCTTCACCCGACCGGGTTCTTTCGGTTTTAGTCGAGGACTTTACCTATTTAATCGTCGTCTGCTTAGGCTCTTCGGCCAAACTCCTCTTAACCGGTTTTTTTTCCGGGGCCTTGGCCGGTTTAGTCACCGGCATCGCCATAGGTTTTTCTAAGCCCGCCGCTTATTGGCTTAACCCGTTGATAAAGATCTTGGGGCCCATACCGCCCACGGCTTGGATCCCCATCGTCTTAGTGGCCTTTCCCACCACCTGGTCTGGGGCCTGCTTTTTAATCGCTCTTTCGGTCTGGTTTCCTACTTCCGTTATGACATCCAGCGGCATTTTAAACGTTCAAAACGCTTATTTCGAAGTCTCCAGCACCTTGGGAGCTAAAAGGCTCTACCAGATTTTTTTAGTAGGCATTCCTGCAGCCATGCCCCTTATATTCACCGGACTATTCTCCGGGGCTTGCGCATCTTTTCTTACTTTAATGACCGCCGAGATGGTCGGGGTCAAAAACGGTATCGGCTGGTATATTAACTGGCAGCGAGAGATGCTCTCCTACGCTAATGTTTACGCTGGCTTAATCATTATCGCCATATCGTTTTACTCTCTCATAACCTTATTTTTTAAGGTGAGAGATAGGGTGCTAGTCTGGCAAAAAGGGATGATCAAATGGTAAGCGAGGCTCTAATTTCAGCACCTTTAAACCAGGTGCCACCTTCGGAGATTTTGGGGCCTGATTCGGAAAGGGCTTCCGGGGTAATCGAAGCTGAGCGGGTCACTAAAATCTTTTCTCACCCCGACGGCTCGGAAGTGACGGCCCTAAAAAACGTGAGCCTTAAGGTGGGCGCAGGGGAGTTCGTTTCTCTCATCGGCCCCTCGGGCTGCGGAAAATCAACTCTTCTTAGGTTAGTGGCCGGGCTCGAAAGGGCAACGGAGGGCTCTTTGCGCCTAGACGGTAAACTTATCGAGCGCCCCGACGCCGAACGGGGCCTAGTTTTCCAAAACCCATACTTATTTCCTTGGTTAAACATCCACAACAATGTGGCCTTTGGCCTTAGGGCTAGGAGTGTTTATAAGCTTAATAAAGAATTGGTGGCTCAGTATCTTGATTTGGTGGGATTGGCCAAGTTCGGCCGGGTTTATCCTCATCATCTCTCCGGCGGTATGGCCCAGAGGGCCTCTCTGGCTAGGGCCCTTATCAACCAACCAAGGGTGCTTTTATTAGACGAGCCCCTGGGGGCCTTAGACGCCTTTACCCGCATGAACATGCAAGACGAGATTTTGCGTATTAGAAGCGAAAAGCGCATTACCATGATAATGGTCACTCATGACGTCGACGAGGCCGTCTATCTCTCCGATCGCACGGTAGTCATGACTCCGGGGCCGGGGAGGGTGGAGACTATTATAGACATCCCATTCGCCAGGCCCAGAGCTCGCAACACCCCCGATTTTTTACGTCTTAGAAGTAAGATCCTAGAGATCTTACACTTTGCCGGTCACTTTGAGGAACCCCCTTATCAGATTTGAAACCTTTTATTTTAATTTATCTTAAAGTTTTATTTTAAGGAGAAAAAAAATGCAAAAAAAGACCTTATTATCTATGATTAACTTGTTCGGCTTGGCCGCCTTATTAGGCCTAATCTTTAGCCCCGTTTCTGCTAGTGGGCAAGAATTTAAAAAGATAAGGGCCGGCTATAGCGGCTCTTTATGCGAAGGCCCTATCCATATCGCGACGGAAAAGGGTTTTTTTAAGGAAGAGGGCCTAGACGTGGAGCTGATTAAGCTGGCCCCGGGTACTAACTTTGAGGCCATCACTGCCGACAAGATAGACGCAAGCTTTGGGTTATTGGCCACTTTAATCCAGCCTCTTTCCAACGGATTACCCATTAAGATTACTAGCGGTCTTCACACTGGCTGCGATAAGATTTTGGTTAAACCCGATTCGGGCATTAAGACGGTAGCCGACCTTAAAGGAAAGCGTATAGGCGTGCCTAGCTTAACCTCGAGCCCGATTATGTTTGCTAGGAGAGGATTAGCCAAAGCGGGAGTAAAGGTGGGTGATAAGGATAGTGAGGTTGAGTTCGTGGTCTTTTCCAACGCCGAACTACCCCTAGCATTATCTAAAGGGGCTATCGACGCTATCTCGGCTAACGATCCGGTGGCCTCTTTAGCCGCAAGGGATAATAAACTGACAGTTTTATTAGATTCTGCTAAAGATGAGCCATTTTCCAATCAGTACTGCTGTGCGGCCTACGTTAGTGCCAAATTAGTGAACGACGACCCCGACTCGGCGGCCAAATACACCAGAGCTATGCAGAAGGCGGCCGCCTGGATTCAGAAGAACCCCGAGGAGACAGCCAAAATTCAAGTTGAGAAGAAATACGTGGCCGGAGACGCCGATTTTAACGGCTCTATCATTAAGACTTTTAAGTATATTCCCTCGGTTTCTGGAGCCTATAACGCCTTTGGGGTTACCGCCACTGAGCTTAAGGATATTGGAGTTCTAGGGGCCAAGGTGGACGTCGACGCACTCCATAAAAATTCCTTCGCTAATCTTAAGGACGTGCCAGATAGCGTGGAGTGAGTTGTTTTAAGTGTAACCGTTTACCCGTCTTTTTTCCCAACGTTGCGGGTGGTATCGACTTTCGAGTTGTAATTTAGTTTTAGCATACGCCTTAAGCTCTTAACATTAGTTCTTTTGAGGTTTCTACTTAGGTTAGTGCTCTAACCACATATTTTAGCTTAGATTGAGGTTAAAATTACTTAGCTCCTATAGGGAGCTACATTGTTGCGGTACTTGTCGTCCCTTTCAATAGGCTTGGCACCGCAACATTCACACTTGTGAACGGACACTTTTAAGTTAATCCTTTAAAAGGCACCCGAAGGTTCGGGTGCCTTTTTGTCGTGAGTTTTACATTTTATTTTACATAAAACCCTGGCATCACCAAGAAACCATTTTGTTACAACCGTTTTACGTTTTTATTTCTTTGTTTTTCCTTCATTTTAATGTAGAATATACCTAAAAAATGATGAGGGCTTCGAGTCTATGGGCAGACCTTTAGCTCCCAAACCCAGTTCCGAGTAAGGCTACATATCACGAAAGGCTACGCATACGCTAGCACCACGGCACCCTATACGGCCCCGGAAACTGGTAAAAAGAAGACCGCTATCTCCACTGGGGTACGGTTGATGAGCAACTGCAGTTCTTTCCTAGCCAATTGTTTTGGCTAGCTTCTCCAGAAGAACGGGCTCTTCTCATCTTTCCAGATGATTGGGACATTAGCGCGGCTAACAATTTAACCGGGTTGCGACGCCCGGGAAGACCAGCCTACGAGGGAGAATCACACAATCGCTTATACGGCGACATCTGGTTGTTAGATCAGATCGCTATGAAAACCGGGCTCCGACAGGATCTGGAAGCCGTTTTCCGCATTAACTCCGAGATGGTCGACGACCTGATTACCCTGACGATGTTTCCCTATGTAACTTGGTTCCCTTACAATCGTGTAGCTAGATGGCAGAGGAACGTCAAGGCACCCGCCACAAGGGAATTGCCCCCAGCCATCATAACCCGGCTCACCCAGTCCATCACCGAACAGCATCGCCTAAAAAATCTTTCTCATAGCTAGAAATTTGCCTAAAGTATTTAATGAGATCAACCGATAAGATTAGCAGAGGTAAATCTATAACCTCCACCTTGGAATCTTAAGGAGACTCCAGATGCTAGTTTTAAGCGAATTTTTAGGTCTTCTCAACCGGATGAAGGAATTTGAAAAAAAGAATAATCCTCTGGTAAAGGCCACCTTTGAATCTTCTCCAGGAGACAACGACAAAACTCAGCCCCAGGCCCCGGCACCTAAGGAGCGGCTCGACCGGGCGCAAAGCGGAGAGGTGGAATACCTCAACCAAAAGTCCTCGACCGTAAGCGTTATCCTTTAAATTAGCGCCCTCCACTCCCCTCTGGCGCTTACTTGGCCCTTTCTTATGGGCCTAAAAGAGACGGCCAGACATGGAAACAAAGGGCCATCTCGACCCTAAGCTAATTCGAGGTCTATTGGTTAAGCGCTAAATAAGCCCTTTGGTCAACGATAACAGCGATCATTTTAGAGCATTAGATCTGAATATTTAAATGATTTAAGACTATCAAAAATTATTATAACTATAATATTAAAATTTATGAATATATAAATGATAAATATAGCGAACAAGACAAAAAAAAAGAAAAAGAAAAAGAAATAAATACAAAAAGAGCTATAAAATAAACTTTAAAACAATTATATATTGAAATTAAAAATAAAGAGAATTAGACTAATTAGTACATAATTTAATTATATATATAGGTGATTTAGCATATCAAATAAAAATTAGATTAATATATTATCAAATAGAGTAATTAAAAGATATTATTTTATGTAGATATTATGATCGTTATGGCGACATTACTAAATATGGAAGGTAAATTTACCTATTATTATTAAATAAATATAATAATATGGAATATAACTGTTTAAAAGCTTATAATTTATCATAATACATAAAACTAGCTATAAATAGCTATACTTTTAGGGCTAAAGATATCTTTTAAATAACAATTAAAGATAACTTATAATTTCTAAGATAGTTAAACAATTAAATAAAATTATTAATGTCGCTACTAGCCACAACATGGGGAAAAATAAAGACCTGATAAACGGTTACAAAATATCAACACTTTCGGCCTGGTTTAAATCTATATATCATTAATAACTTATAATCACTGAGATAAAAGAGTACAATAATTCTCTATACGCGGGATTTATTGTACTATTGCCTATCTTTCGTGTTTAGCCGCCGAAGCGGCTATAGAAAAAATTTTTCAGATACCGGTAAATTTTCATTCGACTTAAAATTTTTCTTTATGCGTATTTCATTTCGGAAACCACACTTTTGTTCCATTCGCAATTCGGACAAGCGTTAGCATTACTGGCACTTCCACAAGCACCCCGACTATGGTAACCAAAGCCACGGGGCTTTGGGCACCGAATAACGAAATTGCCACGGCGACAGCCAGTTCAAAAAAATTTGACGCACCGATCATTGCGGCGGGTGCGGCGATGTCGTGCGGCAGTTTCAGCACTTTTGATGCAAAATAGGCAATGAAGAATATCAGAAATGTTTGCAGGATAAGCGGCGTGGCAATAAGTAGGATATGAACTGGGTTGCCCAATATGACGTCACCCTGAAACGAGAAGATGATAACGAGCGTCAAAAGCAAACCGACGACCGTAATATTGCTAAACTTCGGTATGAATGCGTTTTGGAAGTATTCCAGACCCTTGCGCTTTATTACGGCACTTCGAGTGATTATGCCCACCACAAGCGAGATAACGACGAACAGTATGACCGACAAGATAAGGGTGTCCCACGGAATCTCCACACCGCCTACGCCCAGCAGGAACGCGACAATCGGAGTGAACGCCACCAAAATGATAAGGTCATTGGTAGCGACCTGAACCACTGTATAGGCAGCATTTCCATTTGTCAGGTGACTCCAGACAAATACCATCGCAGTGCAAGGCGCAGCTCCGAGAAGAACCGCGCCTGCGAGGTAATCTTTCGCGTGTTCTGGGATAATAAATCCGCCAAAGACAACATAAAAGAAAAACCAAGCGATGCAAAACATCGCGAACGGTTTTATCAGCCCGTTGGTGATCCATGTGACAAACAGCCCCTTTGGATTCCGTCCGACATCTTTTATGCTGTTGAAGTCTACTTTCAGCATCATCGGGTAAATCATCACCCAAATCAACACAGCGACGGGTATGGAGACTTTGGCGTACTCAAAACGCCCAAGCACGGATGGTATGCCTGGCAGGAACTTCCCGATAAGGATGCCAACTGCCATGCAAAGGATTACCCAAACGGTCAAATAACGCTCAAAGAACCCTATTCCAATTTCTTTGTTTTTATCCTTAACTTACCCCCTAAAAAAACTTGCCGCCGGAGCAAAGACCTAAATTAGAATCAGTATCGCCAAGATTAAGGCGGTGGTAACGGGCACGGAGACTCTCCTCTCAATTAATGATACACATATGCAACGCATTGACAAAAACCACTTAGAACCCCGTCGCAGGAACGCCGATTTGAACGTTAACAGACGTATATACCTGATAGAGGCAACAACGCTCTCCGATGGAACAATCCCCACCGCCACGGGCGAGTATCGCTTAAGCTAAACCCAACAGCAAGCCTATAACCGCGAGCGCCTGAAGCTGCGCAAATGGCTGGAGTAAAGACGTAAGGTAAACGCCAATAAGCCTCACTTCAGTCAAAGCGATAAAGTCGCTTAGCCCATACTAACACGCTCAGGAGAGGTTCAGCGGGAACAGAACGCCAAACAGAGCTGCTACCTTTTTCGCGGGAGTGCTGATTTCAATCGACTTCGTAACAACGCGGTTTTCCATAGTAAATGCGACTGCCCAGGTTTCGGGTGTTACTAGCTTAAAGCGTTCACACCGGACGCATCAAGCGGAGGAAATAATAATTTACCTTGGCTGACAACGCTGGTAAGCCCTGCGCCTCCAGTGCGACGAACGTCATCTGGTCCAAACATGTTTTTGGCCACCGAGGGCCACACTTTTACTTAATTAGTGTCTAGAATCAGGAGCAGACAAACTCGACAAGATTATTTTGCTCATGTCGAAAGTCAGCTTGTGGTTGGCGTTGACCAGCAAATCAACTCGGCGTCCGGCGCACCTACCAAATCTAAATCGGTGGCTAAATTAAGTAGTCTATGCATCAAGCGTTAAACTGGACTTTTACGGAGCCAAGGCGGTCTTTGAAGATAAGCAAGTATGGTGTGTTTTGCACGTTATTGCCATAGAGACAATAGCCAGATGTGCGGTATTGATTCTGGCTCATTCACAGCACCTACTAATATTTTTTTGATTGCCCGTTAGCGTGACCGTCGTGAGTTCCCTTAGGGTTCGGAGAGCGAATTGGCTTCCTTCTTGGCTGATGGAATAATATATCCACTTACCTTCCTTCCTACCGACGACCACGCCGCTGTCGCAGAGTATCTTCATGTGGTGGGACAACGTGGACTGACAGATTTCTAATTCATCAAGAAGTACGCAGGCGCATTGTTCACCGCCTTTGAGAAGTGAAACGATACGGAGTCTATTTTCGTCGCAGAAGGCTTTGAACACTTTCGCGTTCGCTTTGAAATCATCCATCCCCGTACTCGCTTTCATATTTATATTCATCGATATTTCTATTCTACAAATCACATCGACATTTGTCAATATGTAGTTTTAAAATTTTCTGTAAACAACCAAACTATGTTCTTAAAAAACGTTCACCAAGCGCACGTTAATGCGATTAGTGACTAAATACGAACTCCACATGTTCTTGTGCCCACCCCGACCAATGAAACCCGATCTCTAGGTCCGAGGGTTTGTTAGCCGGCGGTTTTAATATACTGACGACCAAAATGATTGGCCGGTTTCAACTTTAGACCTCAAAGGCAGATGGCGGCGGGAGGTGCCCTGGAACGGCAAATGTTTTCGGTCATGGGTATATTAACCTCTCAGAGCTTCTTGAACCCACAAAGCCTCTAATGGAAACTCTCGATGCTCAAGAGGAACAGACTTTTACTATGGAACAGGCCATTGAGGACGTTTAAAACTTTAGCCATGCAATGTCCTTAATTTCCCCAGAGGCAATCCTTTGGAGAGGCTCGAACTTTATAAAGAGCGTGAGAAAAACGATTTGCCGCCGCTTTACAATATCGTTGCTGGTATTGATATCAACAGGAACTCAATAGTGATCGCAGCGCAAAAAGTCACCTTTTATCCACCCTTAAATTTGTAACATAGCCATATTACTAGTTAATTTTTTAGACTATTTTGATTTTAAGAGGTTTTTGCGCTTCGATCAATAGTGTGTT
Organism: Deltaproteobacteria bacterium; assembly: GCA_031288745.1. Taxonomy (GTDB): domain Bacteria; phylum Desulfobacterota; class Desulfarculia; order Adiutricales; family Adiutricaceae; genus JAITQT01. Next base: position 9,554 of record JAITQT010000159.1, on the reverse strand, counting down.
ATGTGTTTGGCCTAGCCGGCCAATCCGACGGCTATGAAATTAGGACGTTTGGCACCTTTTAGAAAAACATCAAGGAGATGGTCGACTGGTTAGTTCAACTTAAAGTCGAGCAAATCGCCATGGAAAGCAACGGAGTCTGTTGGCGGACCGCCTTCAACCAACTTGACGAGGCCAATTTGAACGTCATATTAGCCAACACCCGCATGGTATAAGCTGGAGTGTTGAGGGAAGTACCAGCCTAGCAACCGTTACTTGTTTTAGCGTCATTGGTTTATAGTACAAAAAAATGAAAAATTTACGATGTTAGGGCTCCAATCCAAGGATTTATTCAGTATCAGAAACGTTCTGACAATATTTTCACAGCAAACCTACCTCTTATCAGAATTTTGGCCATAAATTTTAAGGAGAATTAGATATGTCCTTTTTAGGTAAAGAAAGAATCTTGTGGGCTACGTTAGTTTTTTTATTCGTCTCTCTTTTATATTGTATGGAGGCTTTAGCCCACGGAACGTTATGGCGTCAGGAGCATGATAGCCTTCTTTTAGCCTTTTTTTTAGAGTACGACGACGGAACCCCTATGGCCTTCGCTAAAGTAAAAATCTTCTCCCCCAATGAAAGTGCGATCGAGTTTCAAACCGGTAACGCCGATAGGAACGGCTTTTTTTGTTTTAGGCCCGACCTAAACGGGGTCTGGTCCTTTGAAGCCACCGACGGGCAGGGTCATCTGGCAAAGGGGCAAATAGAGGGCCTTATATCAAAAAGCGAAAAGATGGTGGGCAATAACGTTTCGCAAGTAGCGCAGCTTCAACCTAACGCCTCTGATTGCGTTAACCGACATTCGACTTTGAAGGTTATACTTGGTTTGAGTTTAATTCTTAATTTAACCCTCCTAAGCTATTTTGTCGTCAAAAGAAAAATATCTATAACTTAACAGTTTTATAATAGATTATTTCTTTTATATAGTTTTTATATTTATTTTTATATTTTAAAATTTGATACTATTTTATTGTATCAGCTATTTGATAATTAAAATATGTGCGACTGTGAAGGCGTCTTATCTATGCGGTTAAAGTCTACCTCAGGGGCTAGTAAGTTGTTCTGTAACTTGAACATAACTACCTCGCCATGAGGCATGGTGGAGACCAACAAGAGGTGAACGAATAGTCCACAGGGTGACGAACCTGTTTCAACCCTGTAAAGAGAGCATCAAAATATATTGCGAATTGAGCGCGGGAACACACTCTGCCGAATCCACGCTAATTGAAACTACGATGTATGGGATAACCCACTTAGCCATTGTGCCCAAAGAACTGATAGGCGAAGATGGTCGTTAAAGGGTGATTGAAGATAAAATCTTTGGAAGGTATAACGAGATGAGCGGGGAGGCCCCTAGTGGTATTGTAAGCTGGTAGGAGATTAAAGTCCCGCAGAGTACTGAAAGACCGTCTTAGGACGGTAGTAAGCCTTGATAGCATAATAAACCAGGCTCAGAGAAGGGGGGAAATAGTGAGGACGAGGAATATTTATGGAGCAAGAAAAATCGTTAGGAACTGCGCAAAAATAAACTGATATTTTTAATTGCCGAAATTAATATAACAAGAGATGCGTTTCACGGGGAATGGAACTATCAGATTTCACCTCGAAAATAACAGTTTAATTTTGCACAATTCCTTAGTGCGCGAAAAGCTAAACAAGATCAGAGGTATTAAAGCTAGAGCATAAATTTAGGTACTTAGGATGCTGACGGCGCTGGTTAACTGCGGTTAAAGGAGAAAAGTGGTTTAGTCTTATAGGCAAGGGTATATCGTCCCAAGAGCCTGCTATGGGCTTGGGCGGCGGTGCTGCGAAACCAGGGCGAGGCTGGGGTGGATAAGGCCGGAATTGAAGCCTTTGAGGCTAATTTGGCAAAGAACTTAACCTAACTAAATGAAGAACTGGCCAACGACAGTTACAAGTCCCTACCTGTCAGAAGAGTTGAGATTGCTAAAGGGCCAGGCCAGACAAGGCCGCTTGGGATTCCTAGGGTGAGAGGCCCGGTGGTTCAGAAGGCCGTACAAAAAAAGAGTGAACCTATCTTCGAGATCCAATGGCTGGATGTGAGCGATGCTGCAGACCAAAAAAGAGTACCTAAACTGGAAAGTTGACAACCAATTTCCAAGACTCCCCAGGGGCCCTTCATTAGTCTGTTTTTGGCTAATATCTACTTGCCCTTGTTGATGACTGGATATTACCAGTAAAAAGGATACCAGCCTGGCCCAGTTTTACCACAAAAAGGATACCACCCGTGGTCAAAAATAAAATTTACCTGATGGGGCCACAATCTTGCTCTGGGCCTAAAAAACTTACTTTTTATGGAAAAAATAACTTAAATATCGTTTAGACACAGGATAAATTTCCCATCATTCCTTGGCCACATTTAACCATCTAGGTTTAGACAAATTCTTCCAGCATAAACAGCTTACTTAATTATCGGGTGTCCGTTCACAAATGTGAACGTTTAAAGGCCCGTTCACAAGAGAGAACGCTTCGGTGCCAAGCCTATTGAAAGGGACGACCCATACCGCAGCGATGTAGCCCCCTATAGGAGCTTAGTAATTTTAACATTAATCAAAGTTAAAATATATGATTGGAGCAGAGAGCTAAATAGAAACGTTAAAAGAACTAATGTTAAGAACTTAAGGGTATGCTAAAACTTAATTACAACTCGAAAGTCGCTACCAGCCGCAACGTGGGGAAAAAAAGACTTGGTGATCGGTTACATTATCGGAAAGGAGTTTGAAAGAAGGAGAAGAGGACGAGGTGGAGGAGAGCCAAAATAAAATGGCTGTATGGTACTTGAGCAGAAAATTTCTGCCTAAGATACCATCGTCAGAATAATAACCATGAATCCTAAGTTTGGCAAGATGATTTTGGAATAAAAGTAAAAAAAATTCTCAATTAAAAAAATATTAAAGGCAACCTACACCACAGAGCCTGGAAAATATTGTTAAAATTTTTAAACCCAGTAGGTCCCCTGGGAAGGCCTGTGAACGGTTACCAAATTTTTCTTCTTGAAAGTTACAATTTAACTCAATTTTAAATAAACTGGAGTTAGCGCTTCTTCGACCCGGCCTAGATGCTCAAATGATAGGCGCTTTATATCGACGCCATAAAGACGCTTTAAATTCGCCTCTGACAAAATCTCATCGGCCCGGCCGACTAGCCCGCCCTCCTCACCGGTCATCAACAGCGCCTCGTCAGCCGCAGCCAAGGCATGCTGGGGTTGATGTGTGGTACAAACCACGGTCAAACCATTTTCTCGTGACAGGCGTTTCATCCACTGTAGAACTAGGGCCTGATTTTTAAAATCTAACGATGAAGCCGGTTCGTCAAGGACAAGGATGTCCGCTTCCGCCACCAAGGCCCTGGCTAGCATCACTAGCTGCCTTTGCCCCCCGGAGAGTTCAGGAAATGGTCTAGCTGCCAAATCAGCTATATTTAGACGCTCTAAGGCCTCTAAGGCTAAGCGGCGGTCTTTCAAGCCTGGTTGAGAAAAGAGCCCTATTTTTTTTGCCCGCCCCATCACCACCATTTCCAGAGCACTAAAGGCGAAGGAAACCTGAAAGAGCTGAGGGACCAAAGCCATTTCGCCACGCTTATGGATAGAGCCTACCTGAGGTTGCAAAAGATCCAAAATTATCTTCAATAAAGTCGTCTTCCCGCAGCCATTGGGCCCCAAAATAGCAAAGACGCTTCCTTTTTTTATTGAAAATGAGAGACGCTTAATGACCCAGAAGCCTTCTTTATAGGCTAATCCCAACTCTTTGCCTACAACGGCGAACTCCGCCTCAAGCTCCATGCCCCTAAGCTCAGTCATTATTCCAACCTCGATTACGAAGCCTTACGAAAAAGATGGCGAAAACAGGTCCTCCCACTAGCGAGGTGAGAAGACCTATGGGTATTTCCGTCTCTGAAAGAGAGCGAGACAAATCGTCTATTAGTAAAAGATAGATCCCGCCTAAAAGCGCTGAGACTGGTAGTAGCCTTACATGGTCAGGCCCAACTAACATTCTAGCCAAATGCGGAATAACTAATCCAACCCAGCCGATCCCTCCGCTTACAGCCACCTGGGAGGCTACCAAAAGCGAGGCCAGAGCGACGATAGCTAAACGCAACTTTTTGGTCTTAAGACCCAAAGCCCTTGCGTCTAGCTCGCCCAATGATAATAAATTAATCCGCCAACTAAGAGCGAAAAGAGGTGGAATCGCAATTAAAGCGACTACGGCGGCAAAGGCCACCTGCCCGTACGTGGCCCTGGCGAAGCTGCCCATGAGCCAATATACTATACTGGGAAGCTTAGACTCGGCATCAGCCGAATAGGTAACGAGGCCAGTTAAAGAACTAAAAAGGCCGCCAACGATTACTCCGGCTAAAACTAAACCAATAGTCGAACTCTGCCCAGCTAGCCAGGAAAGCGTAATAGCTAAGGTAATAGCGCCACACCCGAACATGAAGGCCAACGGCGCTAAACCAGCTGGAGAAACGAGCCCTAACGACATAGCCAGAACGCCGCCAAAGGAGGCTCCGGCCGAAACTCCAAGTATTTCCGGCCCGACTAGAGGATTACGAAAAATTCCCTGGAGTGCCGCTCCAGCCACCGCTAGCCCCGCCCCGGAAAGGACGGCCAATAAGATCCTTGGTAGCCGCAGGACTTGAACTACAATCCATTGGTTATCGTCGTCGAAGGCTTCAAACTTATAAAAACTGGACCAAAGAATTTGAAAAACTTCCCTAGGGCTAATCTCGTAGCGACCGATTAATAAAGACAAGACGCCTAGAACGATGAGGGTTACGAACAAAAATGGGCTTAGCCAAGCGTTCCTCGCCACCGGTTCGCTCTCTTGAGAGGCAAATTTTAAAGTCATTAAAGTTACCAATTAAAGCGAGGCAAAGAACCGTCAAAGCCAACTTCAGGATTTTTAGCTCCAAAACGATCAAGCCAGAGGCACTCTACCTCGCTACGGCTCTTATAGAGCCTTAAACTCTTAGAATCGCAATATTTTTTAGCCAGCTCTAACGCACCAGGTAAGGGGGCATAACGGGCCTTAGTTTTAGCCCGAAGTCTATCAAGAATTTCGGTGCAGGATTGGTTTTCAATAGATTCGAGGTTTCTTTCGGTTAGCCGCAAAGGTAGCCAATCCTCGTAACCTTCCTCTCCCGACCTACCTATCTCCTCAGCCCATTGGCTCTCGGTTTTCCATTCGTCGAGCTCTTGTTGGAAAAGTTTCAGAATACCTGCTGGAAGAACCAAAAGATCGTCTCTAGTAGGGCGAAAGGCCTCGAAGGCTCGTCCTCGGCCGCTATAGGACATCAAAATCAGCCGCCGATCTTCGCAAGGGCCCGCTATGTCGAGATGGGCCAAGATTTCCTCAAGGTGCCCTAAATACGGGACGAGCATAATCACCTTCTCCATCAGCTTTAAGCCCTCTTCGCTAGCTATTTTCTGGAAGCCTCTCTGGAAGGCGAAATGACCTTTTTTCGAAAAAAGCTCGTCGTGTACCTCCGGTGGACCAGCATAGGTGCCAGCGGCGTAGCCGCATCCGACCTCTATCCTCTCCCGGATCCACCGCCTTGCGCTCTCTTCGCCCATAAAAGGCAACCCTCCGACCATCAGATATCGAAAATCCTGAGCGCCATCATCGCCTAAACCGTTACGGACAAAGAGGCCGAAGAGCTTTCTAAAGTCTTCAAGATTATAATCGTAGGCGTTGCCAAACCACTGCTTAACTATTAAGGAACATCTTTCTCCATAATCAAGAAACTTTTCAACAATCGAGACGCAACGATCGACCGGGACTATGTCCGTGGTCCTGTCATACAGAAGACAAAACTGGCAATCGTTAGCGCACGGCCTGATTCTAGCCGTGATCAAGATTCCAGTCTCGCGTAAAAACGCCATAATATTCCTTCCTTATTGATTTAAAACAGCTGATAAGGGCGAAGAGAGTTTAAATCTCCCGTAGCCAAACGAGCGCATATTTTCCTCAAGGCGAAGCCATTGGTCGATCTGATCTTCAGTCAGCTCATAATTAAAAACAAAACGGTAAGAGAGCCTGATTTCCTCGCGCATATCAAATTTTAAAGGGATCTGAGGCCGAACGGTTTGCCACAGCCAAAGGATAAGTAAGTGCTCCTCTAGCGGGCCCTCAAGCCTAGCCGCCCCACGGGGCATGTGGTACACCCTCTTGTTTTTAACTGCTTTTAGGCCCTTAAGTTGGTCGTTAGCGTAAACGTCTTCGACGGTCATAGTCGAAGACGCCAGAAGAAAATGATTAAGTAGAAGGATATCTGGATCGAGAGCTAGGTAGGTCTCGACGTTGAGTATCTTGCCGCTCGTCCCAGAGTTCTGGGCTAAATTTTGGATACGGATTTTTTTAGCGTTTTCCAAAAACCTTTTGTAAAAACGATTGGTGCCTAAAGAGAAATTATCGTCGTCGATAACCAGCATGGTCTTAATTGGCATATCACTAGTTATTAATGAAAAAATTTCTCTTTTAATCCTCTCGCTTCTCTCATATAATAGTTCTACCACCCTACTCTTATCCGCCATTTCGCCCAAGAGCTTATAAAGCCTCTCTTTCTCTCCATGATCGGCCGAAATCTTGATCAGCCCTTTGATTTTGGCCCGTTCAAAGGCGGCCGATAGGTAGTCCCAAACCAACACCACCTCGGGGTTAGAGGCCATGGTCTCTTCAACGCTAAACCCCGAGGGGGAGTTGTTATCTAGAAAGGCTAAGGGCCTATCGGAGAGGGAGGGAAAGACCCAACGAAGCGGAGAGGCTTTAATTTCTAAACGCATATAGGGTGGGATCCTCAAAATAGCCATATCATTGGGTTCGATGGCCAAATAGTGCCAGCTTACCGGGGTAAGCATCATTATTGAGCGAGGAGGCTCTTTAAGCCTCACGAGCCTCCCCGTCATATCTTTTACAACGATCCTACCCCCCTCTGGCCTATCAATTATCTGCGGCGCAAATAAAGAGCGCAGCAAAATTATAGACAAAGACACGAAGCAGACGCAGATGGCCAGGTTAAGCTTTCCAGCAGCCATTGATTTAGAAGGCGAACGATCCAGTCAGGATCACGTTTCTAGGTGGGGCCAAAAATATTTCCGCACCAGGCTCAGCCGCCCAGTAGGCCTTATCGCCAACGTTGTTAACGTCAAGGCGAAAGATGGCTTCATGGTCCCACAAGCTGGTCTTATACCTCAATCCGACGTCGACAGTGGTGTAAGAGGGCACGTGAACCAAATTGGTGGCGTTGGCCATGACGCTCCCGAAATGGTCAAAACCTGCGGAGACTGTCAAACCTTGAAGAAAAGGCAGATCGTACTCTGCGTAAAGCTTGGCGATGACATTTGGGATATATTGAGGCCGATTTCCGTCTAGATTCCCACCCTGGGTCTTAACCATTTTAGCGTCTAGAAATGTTATTCCGCCAAATAAGTTAAGAGAGTCGAAAAGCCGACCCATGACTGAAAGCTCTACTCCCTTATTGCGCTGCCGGCCGTCTTGTTTGTAGTAGTTATTGACATCGGCAAACTGCAGACCTTTATCGATCTTAAAAAAGGCTGCGCTCAACAGTAACCCTGCCACTTCAGCCTTAACTCCTATTTCGTACTGATCGCTAGTCAAAGGCTTAAGCAGCTCACCGGCGTTGGCGTAGGTCGCTCCAACGATGGTCCCGTTCTCTAGCGATTGAATATAGCTAGCGTAAGTCGTCACATTTGGAATAGGCTTAAAGATTAAAGATAAGGTGGGAGTTAACTTTTGCGACTGATAAGTCTGATTTCTCTGTCCAGAATTGGTAAAAGATGTATCTTTAACATTCGCGTAGTTTAAGCCGGCCATGAGATGCCATTGATCGTTAAAATGAATTTCATCGCCAATCATAAAATTATAAATGTAAGTGGTGTAATCCTTGGCCCGACCTTCATAGCCGCCGTTGGGGGTGAAAATCTGATAGCGGTCTAGGTCGTAATCTACGGCTGAATTTACCAGAAAGCTACCCGGCAAGTTTTGAGCAAAAATATATACCGTTCTTTTGGTTCCGTCCCATTTGCCTATATATTCGGTGGTGCGGTAGCCGTTAAACCCAACGGTTAAATTGTGCTCTATCCCCATAGTATCGAACTTGGCGTCGAGGTAGGCCATAGCCCCGTCGGAGACGTCCTTCCAATTTAGAGCCCTCGTTTCCCAGTTGTAAGCGTCGGTGTTTATGGCGTCAAAGTAGCTCACCGTGATAATAGATTTTCTAATAGATTGACGGTGGGCGTAACCAAACCTAAGGCTAAAGACGTCGTTTAGCTTAGCATTAAGGTTTAAGTCGACGCTCGCCCAATCTAGATCGGTAAAAGTGTCGTCTGAAACCCATAGTTTACTGGGGTCTGGGGCTTTATGGACGTAATTTTCAGAGGCTCTAACCGTAAAGGCCCCTTGGCGTCCATCATTATCAATTCTACCTATGGCACCATGGACCTGGAGTTGTATGTTTTCGCTAATATTAAAGTCCATAGCCGCGCTAGAAAATTGTTTCGAAATTGTTTGTCGATCGATGCTGGTATGTCCGTCTTGACCTAAAACATTAAAGCGATAGGCTACTTTCCCATCGGCCAAAGGCCCACCCACGTCTAAATGACCAAAAAATTGCCCTCCTCCGTAATCACCAAATCTTATCTTGGCTAGCTGCTCATAAGTGGGTTTTTTCAGATTATAAACGGCGATACCTCCCACGTTGCCTAAGCCGTACATAAATCCGTTGAGCCCGCTCATAACTTCCATAGAGTCCACGTCTTCGATAAAAATACCCAAACCCACGTTATCGGTCTGAATGCCATTCATTATGTTCTTTTGAAGCGAACGGAACCCCCTGGTGATAACGGAATTGATAAAGTTAGCCTCCGTAGATGGTGCCCCAAACATATTCGGTAGCTTTCTGAGCACGTCACCGGGATTTCTAGCCTGTATGTTTTCAAAAAAATGAGAATTGGTAACGCTTACAGTATATGGTAGGTCCAAAACAGGCTTATCGCCCCATGGTCCAAAATTTACCGCATCTTTAACCACGTAACCGACCTCAGCTGAACCGTCTTGCTTATTATCCTCGACTAAAACCCTTGGCAGAGTCGAAGTAGATGAAGAACCGTCACTTTGCGCCCATAGTTGGATGTCATTAAAAAATATTACTACGGTGAAAAAAATCGCCAACGTTGCCTTTACTTTAAAATTTATCATATTAACAAACTCCTTGCTATGACAATTAAATATATAATTGTAAATAAACTATTTAGATTTATTATGTTCAAAAAAAATAGTATTAATTATAACCTTAAGATACAAAAAAACGTAATAATAGACCGTTTTAGATCTACCGTTACGTTTTTTTCTATATATTTAATTAATGAAAAATTATTATTTAAATATACGTATCTAGAGAGAGAGAGAGAGAGAGAGAGAGAGAGAGAGAGAGAGAGAGAGAGAGAGAGAGAGAGAGAGAGAGAGAGAGAGAGAGAGAGA
>JAITQT010000154.1 GCA_031288745.1 Deltaproteobacteria bacterium | reverse complement strand
ACGTATTCACTCTTTTTTCCCTCTTTACTTTACTCTCGATGTGGAATTCTTTCCAAGCCATATTTTCCTTAATTAGCCTACCTAACGTTAAGGAAAGTTCTTGCCATTCTCGCATATCTACCAACCCCCCTCCCCTTCGGGGCAGGGGGGTTAGGGTAGGCCTTCGTTAAGTAAAGAAAAAATGCTAAAGCTGGTGGTTTTAAACCACCAAAACCGGAACAATAAACTTACTAAGCTTATTCGATTGATGGTTCTTTTCCTTATTTTCAGCATCTTCCGAGGCTTTAACATAATTTTATCTCGACCACGTAATCGTCTCCGGCTGATGATATAAAATGCAAATCGTATCTACCGTCACCTACCGGGCCTTGGGAATCGTAAGCTTGGCCGCTTAGCTCCAAAACAAATTGAAAAACCATTTGATAGTACGCTTCATAAGTAAAGGCAAATAATAAGTTACATCGCTCAATAGGCTCTCCCTGGCCTTATGGCTATTGAGGACAAGCTCAGACGAATAACTGGATTGGGGGTAAAATCATAGTCGGTGTGGCCGCCTCTCCAAAGCCCCTCGAAGAGCTTTTTATTATCCTCGCCATCCTTTAGAAGCGTCTTAAGAGTGCTCACCAATAGGGATTTGCCAAACCAACGCGGCTGAGAAAGAAAAAACAGTTGTTTATTCTTAATCAACCTATAGATAAGCTCGGTTTTATCGGCATATAAAAAGCCTTCACGGTGGATTCCCGAAAAATCAGCTATCCCAAGGGGTATTCGGTCAAAATGGTTCCTGCTTTGAAGCTTCATAAGATTGCGACCTAATAACAACGAATTAAATAGGCCGCATAGTAGGGTAGAGAACTGGAACGGTAACTTCCGCCCCATTTCCAGTCCCCCCCCATCAAACCGGGCCTGCGGAGTTACCACACCCGGCTTTCCCCCAGACCTTCATATCACCGCACACAAAAAGGCCATCTTTCAGGGACTTTGAAAAGGAGACACTCCCTATCCCGTGAGAAGTTCTGATCTTCGCAGTGATATATAGTCATATCCGTAGTCATCAGGCTTTTCTTGGAGAGCGTAATAGGCATAGCCACTATCCCACCCTTTCCCTCTTCCATGAAGTGTCCTGGGTTAAGGGCCCTTCCCTCCACCGTGATTAGCGCTCTCTTTAAATACTACCACCCTATCCGACTCCCGCGGAGGCCCGGCCTATCCGACGCCGGAAACCGGTTTTACGCTCGTCTCTAAGCATAACCCTTGCGGGGCTCCCGTGTGCCCACATTCGCCCCTTATGTACAGCCCATCGCCATTACCCCGGCAGACTCGACCGGCTTTATCTGCTGATTATCACGTCTTATAACCCGGTGAGGTTAACCTTTGATTTATCTTTCGAACCGCGACCTTCCCCAACTACATGGTGGGTCGGCTCCCGCAATTTCTATTTCTAGGCTTATTCAGCGTTCACTCACGTTATAACCTACACACTCGCGGCCCCCCTTAAAAGGGCTTTACCTCCCATGCTCACGACATTTCGTTACCTCCACATCGTATGGGATTAATACCGGCTGGAACAGCAGTAAAAGTTATCGGGTGAGGAGTTTAACCTCACTATGCTAATGCACCTTTCCACGCGCACACGCAGTTATCTAAAATAAAACTCTTTTTCTTGCTCTAATATATCTTACAACATACGTTACCGCCTAGAGTTAATTAAGTCGCCAAGCGACCCACGGGCGCGGGGGGCATAATTTTTCTTTTTTACGCGATTGGTTGACGATACAGCTTGATAATACTTTTTTAGGCTTAATACCAATGTATACAACTTAAGAAATTTCCAAAAGGAAGACTTTGTTAAACCCACCCGGTGTTTGCTTAAGTTATTGATATTAGAAGACTCCTTCGAAGAACTCACGCTCTCTGCGCACGCTAGCTTAAGCGATGGCAGAGTGATAGGGGGCGTAATTGAGCCCGATTTGATGAAAATCGCTTGAAACTCTCAAGTCCCGATTTAAACTCCCGTTAACCGTAATACCGGTCAAATGGGCGTAGAACATGGTAGTTAAGCACTATTGATCCGTAAACTTTTTAGTTCCTTTATCGGTATTAATCTAGATAGTAATTTACCTTATGTATACACCCATTAAAAAGCTAAGGACCTGGTATAGAGTTATAGACGCTGTCTTAGTCACCTTGCCCTTGAACTGAGATAGGGGAGGCCATGTTGATGAGCGAAGCTTTTAATATTGTTAGGCGTAGCGCCGTTACTAGTTGTGGATTTTTTCTCAATCGTATTTACTAGCCCATTAATGTCGAACTAACGTAAAAAAGGGAAACAAAAAGAGCTACGGGCTCATCAGGCGGCATAATGGCGATTTTTACCTCAACCTAAAATACCAGCCCATCGACGGAGATTTCCTGCGGAGATCGTTAAAAGTATAATTTCCGGTGGCCCATGACCAAGCCCCCTGGATTAACTTTGTTAGGGGCGGCAGCGTGCTGAGGATTTAGCTAAGACTCTTTTAGGGCAAAGCTACGACCTGATAAAACCGAAAGTGAGAAAACAGGCGTGAATGAACTGAAAGTGAAAACCGAAGTAATAGATATATTGCAGACGGAACGGCAGGACATGGAGGAAATATTGCATCAAAAATACGCCGCTTACCAAAGTGAGGCAACGATATACTAAGGTTTAGGAAAAGCCTTGTTAAAAGCCGCTGAAAGCGTTTTTCCCGGCAAACTATGAGTTGTTTATAGGTGATAAAAGCGCAAAGAATCTCGCCCTATATGAAAAATCAAGATACATACGGTATAAGCAAACAGAAGATATATCCGGTATTGTAGCGTTTTTTTTGGAGAAAAATACCGAAGGTGGGGCAGCATTGCGCCTGACGGCGTGAAAAAATAACTGAGCGCGATTTATGGAGGTGTGAGTTGATGATAAACCCCGAACAGAACATAGGCAACCAGATCGACAAGCAAGGTGTATCTATTATCGCTACCGTGGACAAGGACGGCTTTCACAACATGATATCCATGTTGCCGTAGAGCAAGCGCGAAGGCATCATGGTATTTTGGTTCACTACCAACGCGTCCTCTATGCCTATGGTGCAGTCCTAGGGATAACCCGAAGCAAGCACTTATTTCTAAGACAAACTATTCTTTCGTGGCGTCTGGCTCATAGGCACGTTGGAAGTCCTGTCTAGACTAACGAAAAATTGTTAAGAGTAATTAAATTTTAGCGCTAATTTTGGATGTATAAAATGGATTTTTCTGATTTAAACGTAAAAAAACCGCCATAATTAAGGATGGCGGCCAATAATGCTTGTCGCGCTTTTAGGAAGGAGTAGAAGACTCAGTCGAAGTTATTGATAATCGGTAAAAGCTAAAGCCTAGTGAAACGATTAAAGGTAAGCCTATTAGGCAAGCGTAATCGCGCTCAATTTTTTCAGCATTAAAGTAAAAAAAAATATGAATCAATATCGCTAATCTACTTAAAAAAACTAATCCGTCAGGGCTAGGCAGCGACCACGGCTGACCACGCCGATTCCTATTTTGATTAGAGTTTTAGCTTGGGCCTTATAAGGCCGCCAATAATCTTTAGTATCAATGGTTTTTAATGCTTTTTGAGCTAATTGGGATAGTTTTTTCTC
>JAITQT010000362.1 GCA_031288745.1 Deltaproteobacteria bacterium | reverse complement strand
GTATGTTAATAATTTTAGGACAGATAAATGGGACTTTTTGCGCTTCGATCAACTTTAGCTTTAACGATTAAAGTTCTGACTATTAAAGGGCTACCGACCAAGATGAGACTGAACGACGCGAGCGATAGATTCTTGCTCGGCCTCGATCTAAAAGGAGGCTGCTTCATTTAGATTAGAGGCTTGGCTACATACGTTTTTTTGCCTAGGGCTTTAACTATGAGGGTAAATTTCTTGTGTCTGTACCAATGTGAACGGGTCCTTAAACGTTCACATTTGTGAACGGACACCTTAGGTATGGGTAGTTGAATTCTATATCGTATATAGGAGTAACTTAATTTACGCTAATAAAGAAAATTTAGCTAAAAATTTCTTTTAATAGGTGCTAAGACCACTTTGCCGGCCAGTTCTCCGTCTGTGAAAATGGCTAAAGAGACGGCAATGGACGGCATTATCAGTTTGGCCGGTAATTTTGGGGGGAAAGGACGGCCCCCTAGGGTTAGGTGGGGAGAGGTTAGGGGTAGAGAGTCTTCTAAGACGATATCTTTAACTATAAATTCGGTCCCTGGCTTAAGGGTTAGTCTTTGACCTACAGTTAAGATGCTTTGCTTTCCATTGGCTTCTAAAGTGACTGATTTGAGTCTTGGGGTCACTATTTCTACATAAGCTGCGGCCAATAATTTAGGACCATCTTCAGCCCCAAGCTGGTAAGTTTGTTTCCCCGGAGTTTTAGCCACGGCAAATCTAATGAGCATATCTTTGGCCGTATCGGCGGTGGTGCCCATATCATCTCCGCTTTTACCGAAAGGTTTGCCCACGAAGCCTTTAAGGTTTAAGACGTAAGAATCAGGGAGCTTGATTTGACTTTCGACGGCTACCAATTTTATCTTGCAGCCTTTTTTGATGATGAGTTTTTCATCAGGGGCAATGGTGAGCTTATGCCCGTCGACTTCGACCACAAAGCCGGTTATGCCGTTGCCGGTTACCGACGGGAGACCTAACGAGGCTGGGCCTACGCCGATAATGGTGCCCACTAGATTAGTATGCTCTTTCTCGCTCTTAAGACCCTGGGCAAAGGTGGTTAAGCTTTGACCGGGGAGATATCCGCTTTTAGCCTCCAGTATATGGGAGTGGCTGGAAGCCACTAGCGGTCCTTCTCGTTGAGGATCGATTATTTCCACGTTAACTTTACCAAACTCTATATTGTCGCGCCTAGCGATAATAGAGGTGGGCTTATGGATAGTTAATTTAGTCTTTAGATCGTTTATACCCCCTAAACCCAAAACGTCTATGGAAAGGCCGCGGCCGTAATTGGCGTCAACTCGCAACACTTCGATAGTATCGCCTGGTGAAACGGTAATAGTTTGCCTATCGGCTAAGGCCACTGGAGGGCGCTGATTAACGGAGATTATCATAAAGTCAAGGGTGGGCGGGTCTAAAATTATGCGCGGCTGCTCTGGTATGACCCCAAAGAGTTCCATAAAGGCGTTGATGGCCAAATTGTGTTGGAAGATCTTCATCTCCAAAGAGGGCAGCTGCTTAGAGGTCTCCACCCCGTAAGCAGGGATACCGAGCTTGGTGAGAGTGTAGAAACTAGCCGATTTTCTTTGTTCTTTATACCTAGTATTTGGTGAGAGGGTATCGTGATTGTTAAAATGAAACTTATATTGGGGTTCGGGGATTTCGGCGTTGAGTTTGGCAATGACCTTATTGGCCATTTCAGCTAGTTTAATGACTTTGCCGGTTTTAGGGTGGGTAAAAACGTCGGCGTCGGCAATGATGCACTGACCGTAACGGTCAGGATTAAAGAGATCGTTTTCCCATTTAGGTCTAAAAAAGCCCGAGCCATCGTGGAGATTGAGCATTAAATCGCTTTCGGCGATGAGGTTTTTTATGATTTCCACTCTCTCAAAGTCAGGGTCGCTAAAATTAACCTCGTCGAATTTGCGGTTCATATCGCCGTCGGGACCGCGGTCGTGGAGAATAATTGATTTAAAATTAGCCCTAGGGACGATGATGAGGTTACCGCGCTTAAGAGCCAAATCGACGTAGAGGTCGGCTGATAAAAAACCCCCGGGCTCGTCTCCTTGAATACCGCCGATAAGCATGATAGTGGGGCCATTTTGGCGACCAAAGATTTTATAGACCTCAAGCTCGCGAGCGGTGCCCTCAAAATAGACTATATGCTGGCGATCGCCCTCGGCCCAAGCTGAGTTTATAAAAAGTAAAAAAAATAAGGTTATCAGCCCTAACCTAAAAAACAGACGAGGCCAGCTCATTACCTGCCCTCGATTTTAATTTTTTTTCTGTAATTTAGCTCTTTACTATCTTCATCCCAGGTCAAGACCTCAGCGCTTACTATTTTAAGATCGTCTGGTAACACCAAGGGGCCGCTCATGATCTTAGAGGCCACTATATTAAATTTAGCCCCTAGTTCCCAGCCTGATTGGGGATAGCTTAGATCTATCTCGGGCATAGAGTGTAGGCTTATCCGGCCTTTAGGGTCGGAAGCGGCTAAAATTACAACCGAGCGGCCTTTAACCCTTTGGCCTGGGTCTGATTTTTGGCGCAAAACATAAGAGAGCTGCCCGTCGACAGAGAGCTTAAACTGGTCGGCGTCGACTTGTTCTTTGCCCGTAATAGGCGTTAAACGGGCGTGCCAAGCGTCCCAGGCTGCTTTTTCGCTAGGAAACTCGTTAATAAAATTAGCGTCGCTACTAACTGGCGTTTGGGGGCTATCAGAGGGACTAGATTTGCTCTCGGCAGAATCGTCTGGGCTATTATCGGGTACACCAGTTAAAATAGTTTCGTTTGCGTTAGATTCGGCCATTTTAACGGCCATATCAAGATTTTCTAGGATAGTTTGCGCCTCGACCTCGCTAACCTCCACAGCTTTTTGGTAATCTTTGCGCTCTTTAGCTAACTCTAGGTAGTGATTGATGGCGATTAGATTTTTATTTTCCAAATTCTGAGTGACAAAAAAATGGATAAACAAGCCCAGGGCCGATAAGACCAGCGCGGCCAAGATCCCGGTGAGCCAAAAAAAACCTAGAGACAGGCTAAGGCGTCTGGTGCGTCCGTCGTGGTCCATAATCATTACGAAAATGCGTTTAGGACCGTTTTCTCGTTTAGAAAGAGCCTTAAGAGCGTTTTTAGGCAGTTCCGGCACTTGACCTCCGTTTTACGGCAGGGGTTTGAAAGTTTCCGAGATGATCTTCCACTTTCCGTCTTTAGCGACCAAGCCCAAAGTTTTTAGACCCCGGTCGGTGGTCTTTTGGCTGGAGTAGGTTTGAATAAAGCGAAGGGTAGCCTTTTCCCCGGCTAATTGAACCTCGATTTGACTAGCCGAAACCTCTATGGGGCCGCTTTGTTTCATCATTCGGCTACGGTAGCTTCGAAAGGATTTTAGGTGAAGTTTTTGGTCTAAAAAATAGAAATCAGGGTGGTAATAGGCAAAATAATCTTCTTCGTTTTTAAGTTCCCAAGCCCTAAGCCAGCCGCTTAAAAGTTCCTCGGCGGCCTGGGCCGTGGCCTGGGGCCCGAGATCGAAGGCCCCTTGGTTATTTTCAGTGTAGACCATAACCTCAGAGCCCTCGTTAGTAGAAGGTTGGGCGCTTTGGTCGTTATTTTGGCTATTCGTTTGGCTAGGGGTTTCTTGAGGTTTACTATCTTTAATTTGACTTTCTTGGGGGTTGATAGAGGGTTCAGCCGGTACGCTTACAGCTTGGTCCTCCGGGGTACGTTCCTCAGTTGATTGGCTTTCGACCTCGGGTACTTTAGGCGTCTCGTGGGGCGATTGTTGCGGCGTATCTTGAGTAGTTTGTGGAGATTGATCTGAGGCTGAGCTTTGAGCGGAAGGTTCTAAATTTTCTTGAACGGTGGCGACTTGTTCGTTCTGAGAGAGACTCTCGGCATTGGTGTCTATGTCGGACTCGGTTTTAAGAGGGTTTTGAGGCTCGCTTAAAGGAGCGTCTTGACCGTTTGGACTTAGAGAATCATCTAAACTAGCGTTAGCCGCAGCCCCGTTTTGGGCTTCTAAAATTAGCTCTTTTGATTGGGAAAGAGATCGCGTTTCTAAGGCGCTCCGGGCGGCTTCGTCGGCTGCGGCTTGGGCCTGATCTTCTTGCTTAGCGTATAACAGAGAAGTCTTTTCCTTAGTTGAGGGCACCTCGAAAGGAAGTATAACGCCAGCTGAGGCCGAGGCGGTGGGGGCCAGCATTTGGGCCACTGCTATGGGAGGGGTAGTTAGCGCCCTTTGGCGTTCTTCGGCACTGAGCCATTTTTCCGGTGGCACTTTTGGTAACGGGCCGTATTCTTCTCCCACGATGACCAAGTCACCTTCAGCGTTAGGCTTTAAAAACAAGCGTTTGTAGCCCACCGAGGTGAAACGCTTATCGCCCTGGTAGGTTTGAGTACAGCTAACTAAGATAGTGTCGCGATGCTTAAAAATTTTAACGTCGGTAAAGGTAACGCGGATAGTCTTATAGTTCGAAGCCACTCTTTTTTTGCGTTCCATCCAGCGTTTGTAGCTTAAAGCGTCGGAATTGACGAAATTTTTATCGTATTTTTGGGCGTAGGCAGCGTGATCTTTATTTTCCCAGGCCACTCGCCAGGAGTCTACGAAACTGGCCGCTTGCTTGGCTTGTTCTCTTAGCGTGGCCACCGAGGTCATTTTGGGAGCGTCATAGATTAATATGGGGGTGTCGTAGAGGCGGATGTCAACCTCCATGGCCGCTAAATCGTGATTTAAAAGTTCGATGCAGCCGTTAGAGTCAAAGTTTATTAGAGGCTTATTAATTCCGTGGGTCCAAATCCCATCCCCACCCCGGCCGTTTTTCTGATCCCAAAAATTGGGGTAGTCCATGGGGAAGGCTAAGATGCCGTAAATATCAGGTAGTTCCTCTGGCAGTAGTTTTTGGCGGAAGATATAGTAACCTTCGGGGGTTTTTTTATCACCCCTAAGTAACTTATCGCCGTGGTTGACCCCAGTTGAGCAAGGCAGCTCTTTTAACAGCCACACTCGGCCTTGGCCGTCGTGCGCGTAGACTAGCATGGTTTGAGTGGATTTAAAGACCACCATGATCAAGCCGGGTTTAGAGCCTGGATAAAGGATCGCGTCAGGTAGTAAAGGGTCCGGCTCGGGCGGTAATTGGGCCCAAGCGTAGGCGGAAAAGAGAACAAAGGCCATTAAGGCCAAAACAAAGGCCAAAACAAAGCCCGACGGCCGCCGCCTCAAGGACTTAGAGGCGGGCCAGACTGACCGCGCTTTTTGGCAATAGGCCAAGTTTAGTTCCCAACGATGCCAGCCAAGGCGGCCGGAGCTGTCAGAGACAGTTGGCGTTGACCGCTAGGCCACTGAATGAGTAAAGTCGGCTCATAGTTAAGGTCGGCCTTAAAGCTAAGGGCCACGATTTTATCCCAATTACTAAAGATAGGGAAATAGTCGGCCGCAAAGACCGGGTTAACTATCTCTTTAGAGACCGCCACGCTACGTCCGCCGGAGGTAATTAAAGAGAGGCGAAAGCGATTGTTTTTTATCAGATCTTCAGGCTTTAAGTTTTTGGAGTATATCCCGGCTATGACCACCGAGCGACCTTGTTTAGTCCATTGGTAAATTTTTTGATAGAGCCTAGGCTCGTCGGGAAACTGTCCGTTTAGGGCGGCTAAGACCTTGGCGTTTAAGGCCACGGCCCTAATGGAGACTAGGCTGACGTCGCCTTTGTTGTTTAAATAATAGATTTGATCGCCTATGGCTTGGCTAGTAATCCAGCTCTCCCAAGCTTCTTTACGCTCAATTGAGGCCCTTCGTTCGCTTTGGTAAGAGCCGCTCTGGCAAGAAGAGCCTAAACAGGAAAGAATCAAAATAGACAACACTAGGGCCGTTTTAGTGAGAAAAGTTAAGCTAGATTTTTGTGTTAACAAAATAAACCTCTCCCAAACTCCCCAAGGCCTTAAAGGCTGGAGGTTTATAGGGTCATAGCTGGACTTTAGGTTAAAGAGCTAAAAAAGCTTAAAAAAGGCTAGAGCCTAAGACGCGTAGATAGGTTTGTCAGCCAATAGGCCAGAAAAAGGTCGCAGCCTAAATATAGACCAAACAAGTAGATAAGCGCTACCTACTTAAAATCAAACTAGCCTGTTCAGAGGCGCTTTAAATTTTACTTCATAATCGAGCTTTTAACAAGACCTCCCCAAACAAAACCTAGGCGTAGAGTAACAAATTTTTTTGCATAAACTATTGTTTTTACTGTAACCGTTCATCAAGTATTTTTTCCCCACGTTGCTGCTGGTAGCAACTTTCGAGTTGTAATTAAGTTTTCGCATACCTTATAAGATCTTAACATTAGTTCTTTTTAGGTTTCTACTAAGCTCTGTACTCCAACCATCTATTTAAACTTTAACTATAGCTCCCGAAATTTTTAACACAACAATTCGCACAACCATGATGAAAAAAATTTTGAAATCTCGGGAAGGGCTAGATAATAAGTCATAACGATTTTTTTTATTATGTTGACTTTAAGGTTTGCCTACTGTAGAGTGTTGTGTAAATTTTTTAACACAACACTCATGTGGAGGCAATCATGGCTTATATCCGATATGTTAACAACCCAAGAGGAACAATCTACGCTTCTCTAGTTGAAGGTGAAAGAAACGGGAGTGCCGTCAAGCAGAAATACCTTTGTAGCC
>JAITQT010000119.1 GCA_031288745.1 Deltaproteobacteria bacterium | reverse complement strand
GGTGGCTCCTCGTGGTCGAATTCGTCCTGGATGGGCCCGACGATGGCTTCCAAAAGATCTTCCATAGTCAATAGTCCCTGCCAGGCCCCATATTCATCCCAGACTAGGCCTAATCTGGTGCGTTTTTTTCGCATCATTTCCAAAATATCGTCGATAAGGGTGTGATCGTTAATATCTAGGGCCGGCCTAACTAGGAGGCGCAGTTGCTTGTTGGATTTGGTAAAGAGTAGATCTTTAGCGTGTATGAAGCCCACCGGGTTATCTTTGTTATCATCGTAGACCGGAAGGCGGGTAAAGCCGCGGTCCCTTATTAGAGCCACGGCCGTTTCCACGTCGCTATCAATAGATAGTGACGTAACTTTGGTGCGGTGCACCATTATATCCCTAGCCGTGCGGCGGTCAAGGTTGAAGATATTGTTTATAAGCCTTTCTTCGTCGTCGTCGAGTTGACCGTCACTTTTAGATTCGGCGATTAAGAGCTTAAGCTCTTGAGTGCTGTGAGCCGTCGATTCATTAATATGGGAAGCCCTCAAGGCCCAGAGGATGAGCTGGGCGGAAAAATTAAGCACTTTAACGGCTGGCAAAAAGATGATGTGAAAAAAGCGCATTGGTAGAGCTAAAAGTAGGACCGTCTTTTCTGCGCCGCGAATGGAGATATTTTTAGGGGCCAGTTCCCCGAAGGTCACGTGGACGAAAGTGATGATGGTAAAACCAATGGCTACCGATAAAGAGTGGACCACGGTTTCGTTGGTTAAGCCAGCCATGGCCATAAGGGGGCGTAAAACGGAGGCCACTGCCGGCTCGCCAAGCCAACCTAAGCCTAGGCTAGCTAAGGTGATGCCCAATTGACAGACTGAAAGGTAGTCTTCCAGATTGTCTAAGCCGAATAAGGCGGCTTTAGCGTGGGTCTTTCCAGACTGGGCCAAGAGTTCCAAGCGAGTGGCTCTGACCCTAACGAAGGCGAATTCGGCGGCCACGAATAGGGCGTTGAGGATTACCAGCAACATAGCCGCCAAAAGCATTACAGCTGTATTCATATATAAATATTCATAATGATAGTCCAATATTTACTTTTTTTAGATAAAAGAATGTAATTGGAGCTAAATTTTACCATTTATTTTGGTCTATAAAATCAATGTACACAACTTAAAAAATAACGTCGAATTTCAAGAAAAGAAAGTTCTTAAGTAAAATAAATATGGTTGGTCAATGTTGTTAGTACCCGCGAATATACATGGTTGAACAATTAAGATGGCTAAATCGCTGGGGGCAGCTCTAGACCAACTTTAAGGCCCTATTGATATACCCATGAATGAAAATACTTTCCATTTTACGTAGCTATTTTTTGAATCTCTTCGTGGTTGAGTTCGATCTTGAAAATATCCATGTCCATCTTCCAGTTCTTTATCTGCCAAAAGTCGCTGGGGCTCCTTAAGCCAACATTAGGGGGAGCGCTTCTTTAAATTTTACGCGAGTATGATGGAAAATCAAAGAACTTTAGAATGAAAACAAGATTCAAACTTAAATGCACTTTAATCCCCTTCCTGAAGGACAGAGTTTTACAGCGCTTCTGATAAGCCTAACTAGCCTTATGGTTTATCTTGATTCTAAATTTGATTAAGGCTAAATAAGGTGCTCAATAGGCCGCCCAATAGTAAGGCAAAAAAATGAGAAGATAAAGGGCCTGACCTTCAGGTTGAAAAGCCATTCTAAGGGAGCTTGAGGGGGTAGTAATAACGTCTATCTCTTAGTTTTATTATATGCTATAATTTTAGAGTTTTAAAGGCGACTTTCCTGGCCGTCGGCTTTTTAGGCCAGGTTAGAAGCTAGCGATAGAGTTAATTATTTAAATAAGCTTTAAAATTTTACGTATTTTAATTATAAAAACAAAGAAGTATAAAAATTTTTTTTGATATAAAAATTACTAATAAATAAAAATACTTAATAAAGTATTTTTAAGTTTTATTATTTTGTGTCAAATAACTATTATTTTGTTTTTAAAAGATAACATAAAGGGTGTAGTCAATGGATCGAGCCTTATGCCAACAATTTTTGGCCGGAAATGTAGCCGATCCTTTTTCGGTTTTGGGGGCTAGGCCTTCACGGCGCGGTCGAGAGTCGGGGATTCTTTTTAGGGCTTTTTTGCCCGGTGCCTTGAGTGCGGAGGCGCTGACCGCCGACGGCCGGACTATTGTTTTAGAGCCTCAATTAGAGTCCGATGATCCCCAGCCAGGCCTCTTCGAGGCCTTCTATCAGGGAGATCACGAGTTCGTTCCCTATCGACTCAAGGCTGATTTTGGAGACGGACGGAGGACTACTTTCTACGACTCTTATAGCTTTGGGCCCGTTTTAGGTGAGATGGACCTCTTTTTGTGGAATCAAGGCAACCATTATCAAATTTACCATAAACTGGGGGCCCACGTCGTTAAACACCAGGGAGTTTGGGGCGTCCATTTCGCCGTCTGGGCCCCTTCGGCTCGTAAGGTCAGTTTTGTAGGCGATCGCAACTTTTGGGACGGTCGTAGGCTTCCTATGAGGCCAAGGGGCTCCTCGGGGGTCTGGGAACTCTTTGTCCCCCATTGTAGCCATGGCGACCTTTATAAATACGAGATAACCACTAAAGCGGGCGAACTACTTATTAAGGCCGACCCCATGGGCTTTTTCATGGAAGAGCGCCCTAAAACAGCCTCTATTGTCTTTGATTTGGGGGTCTTTCCCTGGCAAGATCAAAGTTGGCTTGAGTACCGGTCTAAAACTAATTTTTTAACCCAGCCCATGAGTATCTACGAGCTTCATTTAGGCTCCTGGAGACGTCATAGTGACGGCTCTTGGCTTAATTATAGAGAGCTGGCCGACGATCTGGTCCCCTATTTGGTGGATTTGGGCTTTAATTGGCTAGAAATTATGCCCGTGGCCGAGCACCCCTTTGATGCCTCCTGGGGCTATCAGGTTAGCGGTTATTACGCTGTAACTTCTCGTTACGGCGGACCCGATGATTTTCGTTATTTCGTCGATAAGCTCCATCAAGCCGGAATTGGTCTTATCATTGATTGGGTCCCGGCCCACTTTCCGCGCGATAGCTTTGCCCTCGAATGGTTTGACGGTACCCATCTCTACGAGCACGCCGACCCAAGGCAGGGGGCCCATTCGGATTGGGGGACGCTAGTTTTTAACTATGGTCGCAACGAGGTTAAAAATTTTTTGGTGGCTAACGCCTTATTTTTCGTAGACGTATATCACGTAGACGCTTTAAGGGTCGACGCGGTGGCTTCCATGCTCTATCTTGATTACTCCCGCTCCGAGGGGGAGTGGATCCCTAATAAGTACGGCGGTCGAGAAAATCTCGAGGCCCTCGAGATGATAAAAACACTCAACACAAAACTCTACGAGTTTTTTCCGGGCGCTTACACCATAGCAGAGGAGTCCACGGCCTTTCCAGCCGTCTCTAGGCCCGTCCACCTCGGGGGCCTGGGCTTTATGTTTAAGTGGAATATGGGTTGGATGCATGATATGCTTGATTTTATGAGCAAAGACCCTATCTACCGCCGCTATAACATGGAGAGGTTAACTTTCGCCCTCCTTTACGCCTTTCACGAAAACTTCTGCTTGCCCCTCTCTCACGACGAGGTGGTCTACGGTAAGAGATCGCTTTGGGATAAAATGCCGGGCGACTATTGGCAAAAGTGCGCCAATTTAAGGTTGTTATTGGGCTATATGTTCGCCGAACCGGGAAAAAAGCTTTTGTTTATGGGTGGAGAGTTCGGACAAGTCTACGAATGGGATCATAATAACCAATTGGATTGGGATTTACTTGAAAGAGCGGAGCACCAAGGACTTTTGGAGTTTACTAAGGCCCTTAACCGCCTTTATCTCTCCGAGCCCGCTCTCTATCAGCTAGACTACGATTGGCGTGGCTTTGAGTGGGTCGATTTTAGAGATGTAGATTCGACTGTGGTTAGCTTTATTAGGCGAGGGATAAATCCCGACGATTGTTTGTTTTTCGTCTTTAATTTTACTCCAGTGCCCCGTCTCAATTATCGACTGGGTGCTCCAAATGAAGGCTATTGGTGCGAGATCCTAAATTCCGACTCTGCGGTCTTTGGTGGCGGAAATCTTGGTTTAGGCGGGGGCCGCCAAACCGAGCCAATCGCCTCTCACGGCCGGGCCCAAAGTTTTAACCTAACTCTGCCGCCGCTAGGTTTTTTAGTCCTTAAAAGGTAAAAGCGGCCTTAGTTTTAGGCTATCTAAGCCGTCTGGCGCTATTTTTAATCTTAAACGGAATTGAAAATGGCACTCTCTTTAAGGCTTAGAGCTTGACCATTAATTTTTTTTGATATTTATCTTAACAGATCTCTTTAAATAAATTTAGGGGGGCGGAGGCTATGGGCAGACAAATTATTCTCAACACCAGCCTCTATTTTAGCCCGACGGGGACCACCAGGAGGATAGTTAAAAGCGTCTCAGCTGGTTTGGCGATGAGACCTAGGGAGTTTGACCTAACTCTTCCTTCGGTAAGGGACAAAGGGCTGAGCTTGGAGCGCGACGAAGTATTGTCTTTGGCATTTCCGGTCTATCACGGCCGGCTGCCTATCTTAGTTAAAGACTTTTTGCTAAAGCTGCCTAACGGTAAGCGCCCGGTGGTGGCCATGGTGGTCTACGGTAACCGTGCGTATGGCGATAGCTTATTGGAGCTTTTCGATCTTTGCCGCGCTAAAGGCTACGAGGTGGTGGCTGCGGCGGCCTTTGTGGGCGAGCATTCCTACTCCCACGTCATGGGTAAAGGCCGGCCCGATCCGGCCGATGAGGAGCGGGCCAGGTGTTTTGGCTTAGCGGCTCGTCAAACCTTATTGGGCGACGCCTATTTAACCGACAAAGCCTTATTAGCCAAAGCTAAAAGGCCCTATCGGCCTTACCCCCAAAGGCTCGAGTTTTGCCCCACCACTAGCCGGCGCTGCGCTAACTGCTTAACTTGCGTTAAGCTTTGCCCGGTCGGGGCCTTTATTAATGGAGACCCTAAAAATATAGACCTAGAGCGCTGTATTTTGTGCGCCGCCTGCGTTAAATTTTGCCCCGAAAGGGCTAAATCCATAGGCGACGACGATTTTTGCGACGATATGGCTGCTTTGGCCGCAGCCAATCTGGATCGCAAGGAGCCACAAATTTTTTTGCCCTAGACCTATTTTTTAATTTTAGTAACCGTTCACCAAGTCTTTTTTACCCACGTTGCGGCTGGTAGCGACTTTTGAGTTGTAATTAAGTTTTAGCTTACCCTTGATCAAAGCGCAAAAACCTCATTAAAAAGAAAAATAGTCTAAAAAATTAACTAGTAATAAGGCTATGTTGCAAGTTTAAGGATTGATAAAGGGGACTTTTTGCGTTGCGATCACCCTTAAGTTCTTAACATTAGTTCTTTTATCGTTTCTACTTAGCTCTCTGCTCCAACCATATATTTTAACTTTGATTAATGTTAAAATTACTAAGCTCCTATAGGGGGCTACATTGCTGCGGTACGTGTGGTCCCTTTCAATAGGCTTGGCCCCGCAGCGTTCTCTCTTGTGAACGGGTCCTTAAACGTTCACATTTGTGAACGGACACTATAATTTTTTGGTAACCGTTCTTAAGTCCTTCAAGGAGGCCTAATGCGCTTTGAGATCTTAGCAGGGCCTCCTATTCTCTGTAAGGTTGGCTTTTATGGATTTTTCAATTTGCGAGAAAAATATCAACCATTGGCCCATGCCATATTTTCAGTCGAGCGGGAAGTGGAAGACAAGGTCTTAACGAGGCCTTGTGACCTATTACCAGAGCTTGGCTAGAGAGATTTAAAAGGCACTCTGTTAGGTCTAAAAAAATTTATACTGGGCCTTTAGGCCGCTACAAGCCTGCGTACTTATAGTAGGCATGGTGAAATTAACGTTGTAAATTCACGGGCGCACATATATCAGAGCCGTTATCATGGCTCATTACTACGGCGAAGGGCAGTAATCCCTCTCTGATTATTGAAAACAAAACAAATAACAAACAGACGATTAAAATCCCGCTAAGGCCCACGAACTATAGAGTAGTATTAAAGGTTATTTACAACTTGTCAGTCGGACGTATGAAAATAGGTCTCAGAAAGGCTTTGTGAACGGCTACCCTCACAAAGATGAGGCTTGGCGTTATAAACTAAATTTTATCCTATTTTTATACCCAACGGCCGTAGCCGTCATCCTTTTCTGAGATACGCCCCAAGGTCTTTTTCATTCAGCCCGATTTCTTCCATTATCGTCCGCTGGGTCTTGGTAACCGGGTTCATGAGCCTCCAACCCTTGTCGTTCGAAATCACGCAAATTTTTTCCATCTCCCTGAATAAGCCGGCCTTGTCTATCCGTTTTTTCCTCATAAACTTACCAAGCTTCACCTCGATCTCTGAGGTCACGATGAGGGCTATGAAGGCGCAGAACAGTTTGCCGTCGGTCGTTTCGGTGTTGTGCGTGTTTAGCCTCTTCATTGAGACGTAGTTTTTCAAGTCATCGAAGCTCTTCTCAATAACGTTCTTCTGACGGTATTTCGCCAGAACCTCCACCTTGTCGAGAGCCGTGTTACTCAACAGGTAGAAGTAACCGCAGTGCTTGGCGGCTTGCTCGATCCTGTCCAGGTCGCGCTTGAAGGTGAAGCTCCCGTCGGAGGACAAGACGATGGCGAAGTGGTTAGAGTACTCCTTGGCCTCCATGGGCGTCAGTTTGCGCTTCTGCGCTAGACGGGACTCCTCGTCGTCGATAGAGCGGAATAGAGCGTCCGTTTGGGCATCCGACAGGTCCTGAGCATAGTAGACGTGCATTGTGGATGTGGTCCCGTAGAAGCAGCCTTTCTTGGACATGGCGAAGAGGCCCGAGTCGATCTGGTTGGCCACTTTGGTGAGTTCCGACCGAAGCAGCTCCAAGGCCATTCTCGGAGTCTTGTGGCGCTTTTCTACTCCAATAATGAAATCATGGCCATTGCTGTCCATATACTTCACGTTGTTCGTCGAGCAGAATCCCCTGTCCATCACGAAACTCGCCTTCGACACGCCCAGTTCCGCATTGTACGCCATCATGCTGGGAAGGGCGCAGTGGTCTACTATGGAGCCGTTGTAAGTGACGTAGAAGACCGGCAGACGAGAGTTCTCGGACACGTAGCATCCAATGTTTATCTGCGGGATCCTCTCGCCATCCCTGTTGTACCCGAACTCGCTGGTGGCCACGCCTTTGGCGAGGGTCGAGAACGAGGTCACGTCAAAGGCCATGAAGGTGGCGGGAGATTGTCTGGCTGCCCACCTTTTGAAGAATGCCATCCTCTCGTCATGGGTGATCCCCGAGAAGAGCCGAGAGGCCATCTGGGACGAGAGCGGAGCCTCGAAGAGCGTGTTGGTCTCGCAGTAATCGATCACGGAGTCGAAGACGTTGCCTCTGGCCACCATGTAGAGTGCTGCCATCCTGGCCAGGCGGGAGCGCTCCAGACCCAGGACCTCGTTAAGCGTTTCGATGAGCCCAAGACGGCCCATGACGACGTCAACCAGAAACGCTCCCCCTATGAGCCGGTACGACTTATAGACAGGAACTAGTTCCAAAGATGCCGCATCACCGAAACGGACAAAGTACGCAGCGTTGGGGATGAGCTTTCCGGTGGCCTGGTCGAGCTTGCCGATGCATACCCTGTCTTTCGTGGGCGTTCCTTGGGCGTTTCGATGACCGCTGCCTGGAACGCTCATATAGACGGGGTGGTAATTTTTTATATGGCAGACAACGACGCCGCTCTTCGGCATGTCAACCAGTCGGTGCGAATCGAGGGTCATGGCCGGTTCCCTTCTTAGTTGGGTTAATTTTAAACCCAACTAAGTAAGGAAGTCAACTACTTTTTGGTGTCGAAAAAGCCTGTAAATAGAAGGTTTTGACAATTATAGGGTTTAAAAATTGCGGGGATTTAGGTTATAACAGGGTAAAATACATTTTATGCGGAGTTTGAGTAACATTTTGCCGTTCACGCTAGAATAAATTATTACCCTGAAATTTGCTCATGAGTAAAATCTATTAAATAGAATAAATTATAGTTTTTTGATATTTTGTGCGCCGTGGAAAGGTGCATTCGCGTAGTGAGGAGAAACTCCTCACCCGGTAACTTTTACTGCTGTCCCAGCCGGTAGCAATCCCATACGATGTGGAGGTAATAAAATGTTGTGAGCATGGGATGTAAAGTCCTCTTTGAGGAGGGCCGCGAGTGTGTAGGTTATAACGGGAGTGAACGCTGAGTAGGCCTCGAAATGTTAGTTGCGAGAGTGACCCACCAATATATTGGGGAAGGCCGCTGTTCGATAGGTAAATTGAAGGTCAACGTCACCGGATTATAAGACGTGATAATCAGCAGATAAAGCCTGTCGAGCCCGCCGGGGTAATGGCGATGGCCTAAACACAAGGGGCGAGTGGTAACACCGGAGACCCGCGAAGGTTGTGCTTAGAGACGGGCGTAAAACCGGTTTCCGGCGACAAATAGGCTGGGCCTCCCGGGAGTCGGATAGGGTCGTAGTACTTAAGAGAGCGCTAATCACGGTGGGAGGGAAGGGCCCTTAACCCAGAACAGGTCATGGAAGGGGAAAAAGGTGGAATAACGGCTATACCGATTACGTTCCCCTGAAAAGCCTGAGGACTACAGATATGACTATATATCACTGCGAAGTTCAGAATTTCTCACGGGATAGGGAGTGTCCCCTTTTCAATGTCCCTGAAAGAAGGCCTATTCGGGTGCGGTAACTCCGCAGGCCCGGTTTGACGGGGGGACTGGAAACGGGGCGGAAGCTACCGCGCCAGTACTTTACCCTACTATTTTTAATGCTTTTATTTTTCTTACCGAGGAACTTTGGTCTAAAGTAAAATAAAGTTGCTCTAATAAAATACCAATACCCCGAGTCGCTCAATATCTTCAGTTACAGCCGAATATTTTGGTGAACTATGAGCGAAGCGCAAAAACCTCTTAAAAGCAAAGTAGTCAAAAATATTAACTAGTAATAAGGCCCTGTTACAAATTTAAGGACTGATAAAGGTGACTTTTTGCGCTTCGATCAACTATAGCTTATCTATTTTATAATAGGTAAAAATATAACCCAAAACTAACCAAAAGGGTTTTACGAAGCCTTCACATTAAGCGGCTTTTTTAGTTGTCGGCATTGGTGCTAGCTCTATTTAGAGGGCGAACAATTGGTGGTTAAGCCGCCCGCCCATTTCTAAGGCGGCTTGAGCTTGATTTAGGTCTAAGGTTCCGGGATCATCTGCGGGGGCTAAGATTATCTTACGTTCACGGTGAAGTTCTATTAGGGCCGTATCGAGTGCTCGGCGTTCTATATGATTAAAAAGAGAGCGCACGGTCTCTAACCTTACGGCCCCGCCAGGCGTTTTAAGGTGTAAGGGGAGTTCTTTAAGCTTAAGATAAAGACTTTGTTTAAAAGAGAGTGGGGCCAGATTACTTACTTGTTCTAAAGGCTTAAGAGAAACGGTGCTTGCTTCATTTTGGTTTTGAGGTCTTATAAGGTTTAAAAGAGAGATTTCACTCTCTTTAAAGACTAAAAGTAACTTTTCAATTAGTTGGCCTAAATGGTGATTTATGGACCAAGGGCCGGATCTAAGGACATTGAGGCCTTCTTGACTTTCTAAAAAGTTAAGGCCTTTAGGGGCGATAGAAAGAAGTCTTCGCCCTTTTTGACCTTTAATTTTTACCTTTGTTTCTTCGATAAAGCCAAGCTCAATTAGCTCCAAGCGCTTAGCTATAGGTTTTAAGCTTGGCTTAATCTCGCTTAGCTTTAAGGGCCCAGGAGCAACGGCTAAGGCCCATAAGAAAAAACATTGGGTCCTATCTAGGCTCTTTTCCTTTTGGCTCTTAAGAGGGGGCATCGTTTTTTTTAACATTTTTTTTCAGCCGTACTCTTAGTTCCAACATTTCTTTTAAGGCCTTTTCTCGGCCACTATCGCTGGGTTGGTAATAGGAGCGGCCTAAGAGTTCTTTGGGTAAATGCTCTTGCTCAACTAAGGCCTCCTCGTAGTCGTGGGCGTAGCGATAGCCTTTGCCGTAGCCAAGTTCTTTCATCAGCCGCGAGGGGGCGTTGCGAATGTGTAGAGGTGTTGGTAGCGGGCCGTAAGTTCTAGCGTCCGATATGGCTAGGCCAAAGGCTTTGTAGACGGAGTTGGATTTAGGGGCTAAAGCTAGGTGGACGGCCAAATGGGCCAAGGCTAGATCGCCTTCGGGGGAGCCAAGTAGTTTATAGCTTTCTAAGGCCGAAACGCCTAGCATTAAGGCCAAGGGGTCGGCTAGGCCTACGTCTTCGGAGGCGAAGCGGATCATGCGCCGTAAGAGATAGATGGGATCTTCCCCGCCCTCAAGCATCCTAGCTAACCAATAAAGGGCCCCGTCGGGATCGCTGTCTCTAAGCGACTTATGGAGAGCCGAGATCAGGTTATAATGCTCTTCTCCGTTTTTATCGTAGCGCCAGGCCTTTTTTTGAACCGATTCTTGGGCGATTTCAAGGGTTATGAGCTTATGGCCGCCGGCGTCTCTTATGGCCATAGCTGCGGCTAGCTCTAAGGCGTTTAGTAGCGATCTCGCGTCGCCCCCGGAGCTTAAGATCAAAAAATCTAAGGCCGACGTATCAATTTGGGCCTTTAAGCGGCCTAACCCACGCTCGCAATCGTTTAAAGCCTTAAGGGTCAATTGTTCTAAATCTTTTGAAGTAAGAGGTTCAAGGACTAAGACCTTGGTTCTAGAAAGTAAGGCGGGGATAATTTCAAATGAGGGGTTTTCAGTGGTAGCTCCGATTAAAGTGATTAGAGCGCTTTCAACGTGGGGCAGAAAGGCGTCTTGTTGAGCTTTGTTAAAGCGGTGAATTTCGTCAACGAATAAGACCGTGGGGCGGCTTCTCTCCTCTCTAGCCTTACGGGCCCGCTCAACTACCTCGCGCACGTCTTTGATGCCTGAGAGAACGGCTGAGAACTCGACGTAATCGGCCTCAGCCTTTTTGGTGATTAACCTTGCTAGCGATGTTTTGCCCACTCCAGGCGGGCCCCAGAGGATAAGGGAGGTTAAGGCCCCCTCCTCGTAGAGGCGTCGTAAGAGCTTATCGGATCCCAATAAGCGCTCTTGACCAATAAATTCGTCTATGTGTCTAGGCCTCATTCTTTGCGCCAAAGGCTCGAAAAAGTCGGTCGGACTATCACTTTTCATGCGTGGCCCCAGTTTATTAAGCGTTCGTATAATTGTTTAGTTTGTTCTATCACGTAAGAAACCGAGCCGTCGTTATCGACGATAAAAGAGGCTAGTCTCACTTTTTGACTAATGGGCCATTGGCTCTCTATTATCCTTTTGGCCTGACGGCGGCCTAATTTAGGGTTGCGCTCCATAAGTCTTTGTAATTGTCGTTCAGGCTTGGCAAAGCTTAGTACTACAGGGTTAAAAAGCGAATTTAAAGCCGCTTCAAATAAAAGGGGCACGTCGATTACGACTAGCGGGCTTAAGCTTAAGGATTTAAGTTTTTCAAGCATCATTAGCCAACATTTAGGGTGGACGATAGCCTCTAGAGCTAGACGTTTGGCTCGATCTTTAAAGATTATTTGGCCAACGTAGGTGCGGTTGAGAGAATGGTCTTGGTTTAGGCATTTGGGACCAAAAAGTTGGGCCACCCTAAAAAGCTCTTCGGTTTGAGGGGCCAAAGAGTCTCTTGCTAAGATATCGAAATCTATGATATCGGCCCCGAAGGCGGCCAATAAGGCCGCGACCGTGGATTTACCCGAGGCCACCGAGCCGGTGAGGGCAGCTTTAACCGAACCTACTTTAGAGAGTAAAAGTTCCTCTCCATCCACGGCCCAGGGCGGGGCCGAGGGCTCTTGGGGACGAGGCGTAAGTTTAGGGCGTTGAGTATGGTCTATAAAATTCACGATGGTTTAGCCAGAAAAAAGATTAATCTAAAAAATTTAACAGCTCTTTAGGGGCCTCTAAGATAGCTTGGGCTCCGTTTTTTATTAAGTTCTCTTTAGCTCTATAGCCCCAAGCGGCCCCCAGGGCTTTAAAGCCTAGGCGGCTAGCTAAGAGCATATCGGTTTCCCCGTCGCCTAGGTAACAAACATGGCTAGAATTTACTTTAAAGCTAGAGATGATTTCTAAGGCCCCTTCCGGGCTAGGCTTAGGGGGCCGAGCGGGACTAGCGCCTAAAGCGAGGGAAAAGGTCTTAGGGAAAAAACGATCGATTAAGACCGAGACGTTTTCTTGATCTTTATTTGATAAAACGGCTAATTTAAGGCCTCTAGCCTTAAGAGCTGATAAAAGATTAATTATTCCCTTGTAAGGGGAGCATTGATTAAACTGGCGGAGGCTGTATTGGGTTTTAAAGTCGGCTTTCAAACTAATGGCTAGGCCTTCTTGGCGTTTTGAAGGCGGTAAGGCCCTTTCGATTAGTTTTAAGATGCCGTCGCCAATTATCGCTTTGACCGATTCTAGCTTTAAAGTCGGAAGCTGGTGCTCTAAGAGAACGGCATTTAGGCTTTCGGCTAGAGAGGGGAGGGTGTTTAAGATAGTTCCGTCTAGATCGAATATGACGGCCTGGGCAGCCACTTTAGTACTCCTTATTGAAAAAAGTAAGGACCTTCCTATCTAAGATTATAAGCTATAAAATTAAATATAATAATGATTTAGTCAAAAAATTAAGACGATTAATTTTTTTTGATAAATTTTTGTTAATTATATTGGTGAGGTAATATTTAAGTTATATCTCCCTTAAAATTAGCTGTTTACAGAGGTAAATAGTAAAAATTAATTTGTCTTCAATCAATCCGGTGGGCAGAAAAAAATTAGGCTTTGAGGTTGACAATCTAAATTAAAGTAGTTGTTTTGATCTTAGAACATTTTATCTATTTTAATCCCGAAGGCTAGGGTTTATGGTCCCCTCAAAGTTTATCATTAAAGTAGTAACCAGAATACCTAAGCTTGTCGAACTTTTGGAGCAAAATGGTCAGATTGTTAAGCCTAAAGATTAATCGCTACAGGTATGGGAAAAAGTCTATCATGTTTTGTTTAGGAAGGTTTATTTTGTCAAAAAAGAAGGAAAATATTGTCCAGCTGGATATTACCAGTATAAGGATACCATTCTGGTTAAGTTTTACCATGAAAAGTATACCACCCGTGGTCAAAAAAATAAAAATTAACTGAGGGGACCTTAATCTTGCTCTGGGCCTAAAAGATTTACTTTCAGGGGAAAAAATAGTTTAAATATCGTTTAGATAGTGGGCTAGTTTTCCGTCAGTGAATGGGCACATTTAACCGTCTATGTTTAGATAAATTCTTCCAGCACATACAATGGATATGGGGAGAAGTTTCCAAAATTATTAGGTTCATATGACCATAGTGCCCCAAGAATTTAAGTAATAGTAACGTTAGTCCTTCTTCCAATCCAAATAGGGAAAAACATTTAAACTAAGAAAAATCAGACAAAGCGAAAGGCGGGCAGAAAGGCCATCTCGGGGTTCGCCTTGAACA
This sequence comes from Deltaproteobacteria bacterium, assembly GCA_031288745.1. GTDB lineage: Bacteria > Desulfobacterota > Desulfarculia > Adiutricales > Adiutricaceae > JAITQT01. The sequence continues at coordinate 1,349 of JAITQT010000119.1, read as the reverse complement.
CAATGAAAATGAGGACAAAATCATAACGTTTAGGGGCAATTCTACCTCAGATAAAAAATGAACTTGGTCGGTGTTTGAGCGGTAATAAAATCCGTCAGGTTGTAAATATAGTAACCGTTAACCAAGTCTTTTTTTCCCCACGTTGCGGCTGGTAGCGACTTTCGAGTTGTAATTAAGTTTTAGCATATCCTTAAGTTCTTAACATTAGTTCTTTTAACGTTTCTATTTAGCTCTCTGCTCCAACCATATATTTTAACTTTATTTAATGTTAAAATTACTAAGCTCCTATAGGGGGCTACATTGCTGCGGGATGTGTCGTCCCTTTCAATAGGCTTGGCCCCGCAGCGTTCTCTCTTGTGAGCTGGCCCTTAAGCATTCACATTTGTGAACGGACACTAAATATAAAAGTATGCTGGATAGCTAACTCTTTTGTGTTTGACGTTAAGATCGAAACAACGGCGGCCTAAAGTGAACTCTCGGCTAAGGCTTTTCGAACCACAGCTAAGGCTCTTTATGCTAAACAAACTAGATGAAAGAGTCGATTTATTGAGTCAGATTGCTCCTTAAAAAGTTCCTGAGTTTTCCATCAAAATTCTTGAAAAGACATAAGAAAGGGGGGGCATATTTAATTTTTTTCCATCCATTTATTGGCTAAGTAAGGTAAGTAGGGATGGATGGTGAAAATTTCATTGATAAGGTTCTGACGATTGGGTCACCCACCCTGCATACTCACGGCTCCCGGAGCCGCTCGGTTAGGGACTTAATACGGGGGCACACGCTTAATTAGGGCCTGGCCCCCCTCGTCAAAAAAGAGGGCCTTATGAGCTTTGAATAATCAATATTGATCAACTTTAATTAATGTTAAAATTACTTAGCTCCTATAGGGGGCTACATTGTTGTGGTATTTGTCGTCCCTTTCAATAGGCTTGGCACTGCAACGTTCTCTTTTGTGAACGGGCCCTTAAACGTTCACATTGGTGAACGGACATAAGTTGCTTAACCGTCTTAATAAACAAAGATCAATGATTGCACAGTATGAAAAAAATCGCCCTCAAGCGGCCTAAACCTTCGAGGGCGAGTAAAGATTAAAAGAGCTTTAAGCTCAGCTAAAAATTAAAACTAGAAAGCTACTAATCAATCATAATTTTCTGATTGCCCGAATCTTTATCTCCACTAGCCGGGGCCTCTTTTTTCTCATCGGCTGGAGCGGGAGTAGGTTCAGCCGAAGTAGGAGTTGGTTCTGCGCTAGTATCAGTCTTATCAGCTGGGTCTTTATCACCGCTAGCCGGGGCCTCTTTTTTCTCATCGGCTGGAGCGGGAGTAGGTTCAGCCGAAGTAGGAGTTGGTTC
>JAITQT010000073.1 GCA_031288745.1 Deltaproteobacteria bacterium | reverse complement strand
GAGTTAGTCCGCTATTTATCATCTCTCTTTTCACTCCTTCTTCTGGAGATACTTCGTTTTGGTTCCAGTTCTGCGTTAGGGACCTGGTTTCTGGCCTCGTGTTCTCCAGAGTCCGCCCCCCTTCCCTCCAGTGCCTCCGCCCACCCACAAGCGGCAGTTATTCGGCCCCTTCATCAGTACTACGAGCGAATCTGACTTCTCTACCCCGTACCTACATAGATTACGCATTCCGCTGCCTACGCCGTCCCCAGTTTCCATTAACTAGGGAGACAGAGAGCTCACTGTTCTCATACCCAACGTTTAGGTAACCTGCCATTGTCTCAGACACCGTGGGGCCCCACTGAGGCTCGCTAAAACGCCGTCATGGGTACTGTCTTGTGCTGGTTACAAAACATAGTCACCTACAAATTAATGACTTCGGGGCTCAATGGCTGGCCTACTACCTCCCCTCTCTACGCTTCGTAGGCACCCTCACGGATGTCTATACAAGACTCGGGGCTGACTCGCTAGCTAAGCTTTAATCATAGAGATTCTTCCTCTCTTAAGTTGTGCTGGTTTATCCAGTCGCTATCGTAACCGTTCACCAAGTCTTTTTTTTTCCACGTTGCGGCAGGTAGCGACTTTTAAGTTGTAATTAAGTTTTAGCCTACCCTTAAGAGCTTGACCTTAGTTCTTTTGAAGTTTCTACTTAGCTCGGTACTCCAACCCTAAATTTTAACTTAGATTAATGTTAAAATTACTAAGCCCTATAGGGGGCTACATTGTTGCGGTATGTGTCTTCCCTTTCAATAGGCTTGGCCCCGCAACGTTGCTCTTGTGAACGGGCCCTTAAACGTTCATATTGGTGAACCGACACTCTTAAGCCTAAACTATCAAAAGAAAGAACCAAGAGGGCCATATGCATAACCAAATAGACCTTCCAATATTATCAATCGTTAGCTATATAGCCCTTAAGGTATCTTTTTCTCTTTTCTCCCCTCTCTATCCTTTCTGATAAATCCTTCTAAAATGGCTAAAGCGCTTGCAAACACGCCTAAATCCTCGCCCTTAGGTTGGCTATTAATATTTTTTAACTTAAAGGAAAAGGTCTTAAGTCGCCACTTTTTAAGAGCCTATAATCGCTAGCCCCCCACTGTCTCTAACCAGAGCTTATTGACGAACTAATTTTTTAGGCTAAAGCCCTTTAGCCATCCGCTTTTTTATAGACCTTCGCCTAGCCCTTTAAAATTGGTCCTCTTACCCAACCGAAAGCGCTCGAAAACGAAGACGACGTTGGGGCAACGCTTCTTAGTTTGGCTAATATGCTCTCTATCCATATCCATGGCTAAGGCCTTAATTTTCTTAGCCCCCCTTGAACCTAGAGCCTTCCAAAACCCTTTAAGCGCCCTTTCCCCCTGACCGCGCCCTGCGTAAATAGTCTGTTTCTTTTCTAGATCCGCCACCACCGTTAAGCTCTTACTAACCTCATCTGGGATTAGTTCATAAATGTAAAGAAGCTTAAGACCCCTAAAATCGTCTTTAGTGTACTTTTTTTCCAACCAGTCCTTAAAAATGGTCGCTAGAAAGAACTTGGTTAAAGGTCGACTAACCTTTATCGCTCTGATCGCGGCCATAACATGCATGACCTTGAGCCAGTTTAAAAGGTAGGTGATAAAATTTCTGGAGCGCGAGGTGCTGAGACTAGTAAGCTTTGGGACAAATTGCTCTGCCCTCTCACCCCCTATGGCCCTATCCCCCGTAGCCTCGGTGAGCTTAGGGGCCTTATGGTCCATCTGAGCTTGGCTAGCGCTAGGATTTTCGGTTAAAGAATCTAGCCTAACTTGGCTGGTTTTGGTAGTTTGGTATTTAAAGCGTAGCTTTTTAGGGCTCGACTTTAATATAGTAGCCTTGGCCACGTAGGAATAGTCGTCAAAACTCGCGTAACTTTTAAACTCCCAAAAGCTGGTACAGGTGCTTTTATCCATATGATAACCTCATTTTTATGAAAAATATTTTATAATTTTTATAATTTTTAATTATATTTTGTCTCTAGTAATTTTTTTCTTTGTTTAGCTCAAAAAGCCTAAGGTGCCCTAACCATCAATTCCGCTCCTTTAAATTAAGCCTTTATCTAACTATCCTTGTTTTTTTACTAATACACTCTATCAGCTAGGCCCAACCAGCCTTCAGCCGCCCTTATTCCCTTCTCTTTCCTCCCTCTTTCACCTCCTCTTTTTAAACAAGGTTCTCTCTTAAATTTTCTCTAAGGGCAAGCATAAATACCAATGGGGCTGGGACCGGGGATAATTTTACTGGCCGAACCAATAGTTAAGCTATAATTACCTTGATTTTGTAGAAAATAGTCAAAGTCACTCATATCATAGATAACGTTAAATATTAGCTTTCCGCTAGAGTTGGTCGTAACGCTATTTAGCGGGCTAAAGCCAAGGCCGCTTAGGCTAACTACTTGGTTAGATAAGGGCTTACCTAAGTATTTAAGCTCTAATTCCACCTCAAAATTATTGCAAGGACGGATATAGGGGGGATCTTTTCCGACCACGTCGACACCGGTGATATCAATTTGAGGAGAGACAAAAAGAGAGCTGCTTATATTAGACATATTTACTTCGACCGTAAAACTGGCCTCTCCCGCTAGATAAATCCCCAAACGCCCTTGAACTGTGGGAGTGGAAGTTACCTTAATTGCGGTTAAATTTTCCACCGCCACTTGCCCTGCCCCATTGGTTTGGGTTTGGCTAGGAAGGTTCTCTAGTTCTCCTTGGCTTAAGGCGCTAAGAGAGACTAAGGTTGACTGAGGGAGACTTTGACCTCGATAGTAAAAGGTAAAAACGACTCTTTTGGGATTAAATAGCTCTAAATTTGCGCTATCAGCGCTAAAGGCTAGTAAACTTGAATCCATAAAAAGGTCAAAGGAGACCTCGTTACTAGTAAGAGAGCCCACGGAGACATAAACCCTAGAACTAGATTGATAACTTAAGGCCTTAAGAGCGGAGAGGCTAAAAGTGCCCCCTGCCCTGGTAAACTCTTCTTGATTTAAGCCTTCAAGGCTTTCCCCTGCTTGATAAACCCTTAATTTAATCCCCTCTGGAAGTGCTCGATTATCAAATAAGACGGTAAAAGTTACGGCCGTTGGGGTTAAATATTCTAGCTGGTTAACTGAAGCTTGAAGGGTAAGAGAGGAATAATCAAAAAAGACACTAAACTCAACTACATTCGAATTTAGCCCCAAGGCTTGAGCTGATATAGTTAGGGGGCCCTGGTCTATCAGGGCGGTAAGGTTCGCTAAAAAACTACCGTTAAGGCCTAAAGTTACTTCTTGGGGGAGATTACCAATCTTTAAAGAATCAGCAGAAAAGTTAGCCTTAGTGCCCATTGGTAGCGCTCTTCCTTGGTAATAGAGAGCTAAAGTTACGCTCTTGGCCCTTAAAAAATCTAGGCTACTAACGGAAGCAACTAAAGTTAACCCGCCCTCACTTAAGATAGGGTTAATAACAATAGAATTTGAGGTTAAATTTAAAACCATGGCCCTCACTGAGCAGCCCAGAGGGGCCTGCACGATAGTTAAGTTTTCAGCGACTATCTGGCCTAATTGGTTAACTACCGCTTCAGAGGGCAAATTAGCTAAGCAGCCCTCATTAGAGCTTAGATTTACAATAGTGCCAGCCTCTAAGGGTCTTGAATCAACCGTAAGATTAAAACTTGTTGAGGTGGGTTCAAGATAGTTTAATTCGTTTCTAGAGGCACTTAGCACTAGCTGATAGGTTTCGGTAATCTCAAAAGAGAAGCTCTGGCTATCTTTAGGCTGACACTGAACGCTCTGGGTTGAGTTTTGGGGATTAAAGCTTAAAGAGATCCTAAAATAACCCTCAGAATCGCTAACAAAGACCTCTTTAGGATTTAAACTAAGAGGCTCTAAAATGGCTAAACCTGACAGAGAACTAACCCTTACTTCAATATTGGGCGCGCCGCTTAAGTCGTCTTCGTAGAACACTTTAAAGAGATGAACTTTAGGGCCCGCTAAGCCCCCCTCTAGGCCTAGGTAATTGACTAGTAAGTTTCTTTGAGGCTTAGCATCTATTGGCGGAGCTGGTTCAGTTCCTGAATTTTCTCCATCGTTATC
>JAITQT010000009.1 GCA_031288745.1 Deltaproteobacteria bacterium | reverse complement strand
ATGTCAGCGCGGTAGGCGTAGAGGTCAAATAAGGCTGATTCAGTTGGTAGGGTGGTCTTAGCTTCCAAAGTGAGTAATTTTTCATGGGCTAAGCGGTAGGCCACCAAATCGGCAATGGTTATAATTTTAATATCGTGTTTGGCTGAAAAGATTTCTAAATCTTTTAAACGGGCCATGGTCCCATCTTCGTTTAAGATCTCGCAAAGGACTGCGGCAGGGGTAAGACCGGCTAGGCGAGCGAGATCGACCGAGCCCTCGGTTTGACCGGTTCTAACTAGCACCCCGCCCGGTCTGGCCCTAATGGGAAAGACGTGACCGGGGGTGACTACGTCTTGGGGGCCGGCCTCGGGCTTAACGGCGGCTAAGATAGTAGTGGCCCTATCGGCGGCGCTAATACCGGTAGTTACCCCAACGCTTGCTTCTATAGAAACAGTAAAGGCCGTTTGGAAGTTAGAGAGGTTATCTTGGCTCATTTGGGGTAGGCCCAAAGCCTTAATCATTTCAGCCGACATAGCTAGGCACAAAAGGCCGCGAGCGTGGGTGACCATAAAATTAACGGCTTGGGGCGTGGTCCATTGAGCGGCTAGGACTAGATCGCCTTCATTTTCTCGGTTTTCATCGTCAACCATGATAACCATACGACCGGCCTTAATTTCTTCGATAGACTCTTCGACAGTGGCTACAGGCATAGACAAACTCCAAATATTTTATAGGTTGAAAGTCTTAGGGCTAAATTAAGAACTTAAAAGAACCTTAACTAATGATAGCACTCGTTGATGGCTTAGCAAAGAGAGAAAAAATAACTTTGGAGGTAAAAGGTTAAAATTTAGCACTTAGTCAGTATCGGAATTAGGAAAAACATTTTTTTTTAGCTCCAAAAGGGCCTGGTAGATCTCTTTTTTAGGGAGGTAATATTTAGCTGCTAGTTCCTTAGCGATCTGTTTAACTGGTCTCTGGTCTAGTAAGGCTAGCCTCTTTAGTTCTTCTTTGATGGTATCTTCTTGGTTTATTTCTTTTTGGAGCGTTTTTTTGTTAATTAGTTCGTTTTGTGTTACTTCGGTGCGCTTTAGATTTTCTCGCGGGCCGACCACCAGGGTTATCTCCCCTCGGCGGGGGTTACGGGCTATTTCTTCGGAAAGTTCGGTTAAAGTACCACTAAGGTGTTCTTCGTGTATTTTAGTTATTTCTCTAGCGATAAAGGCCTTTCGGGGGCCTAAGATTTGGGCTAGATCGAGTAAACATTGAGCCAGTCTATGCGGAGATTCAAAAAAAACAAGGGTTTGGTTAAGCTCTCCTAGGGCTTTTATTTTTTTACGCCTCGCTACGGTTGAAGAGGGTAAAAATCCATGGAAAGTAAAGCTAGAGACCATAAAGCCTGAGGCCATTAAGGCGGCTATGGGGGCCGATGGGCCAGGTATGGGCACTATATTAAAGCCCTCTTTTCGTGCCTCTACTACTAGCTTAGAGCCAGGGTCAGATATAGTGGGGGAGCCTGCGTCGGAAAGAAGAGCTACTAACCCGTTATCTAGTAAGATAGATTTTAGCCGTGGCCAGATCTTATCGTGATTTTGTTCTCTATAGCTTATTAGCGCTTTATTTAATCCCAGATGGTTTAATAGTTTAACCGAGCGTCTAGTGTCTTCAGCCGCCACCGCCGTGGCCTTTCTTAAGACGGTTTCGGCCCTTTTAGTTATATCTTCTAAGTTACCTATTGGACTGGCCACTAAATAAAGGCCGGGGGCTAATGTTATGGGCTGAGCTTTTAGCTTCTCTGACTCGGCTTGACTAAAGACTAAATCTCTTGGCTGTCCATTAACTAGGCCCTCTTTAACTTCTTGGCTTTTCTTAATTTTAGAGTTATTTTTTTGGCCGTCTTTAATGGCCCTTTTAGAGAAAAGCTTCCTCAAAATAGGCTAGGCCCTTTTGGGACCGTGCCGGTATCGCTTTTTGGGACCACACCTTTATAGGTGAGGCGGTGTATGGGCGAGGGGCCGAATTTGGCTAAGGCCTCTAAGTGCTCTTTGGTGGCGTAGCCTTTATGTAGATCGAAGCGATATTGAGGATAGCGCTCATGTTCTTGTTCCATTAGCCTATCTCTTATCACTTTAGCTACTATTGAAGCTGCAGCCACAGAAAGAGATTTTGCGTCGCCTTTAACTATAGCTCTTGCGAAATATTTAAGGGGCGGGCGTTGGTTCCCGTCGACTAGGACCAAGGCCGGGGTAATTTTAATTTGTTCAAGGGCTTCCTTCATGGCTGCTAGGGAAGCAACCAAAGGGTTAATCTTATCGACTTCGGCCGCGCTTTTTACACTATAGGCCCAGCCCAAGGCCTTTTCGCAGACGATATCAAAGGAGAGAGCGAGAGCTTGAGAGGTTAGTTTTTTAGAGTCGTTTAAGCCTCCATGATCGAAATCATCGGGCAAGACCACGGCCGCAGCCACCAAGGGCCCGGCCAACGGTCCCCGGCCAGCCTCGTCGAGACCGGCTATGGGCCTCTGACCAAAGGAGCGATCGAAGAGAAATAGGGGAGAAAAAAAACCGCTCTCTGCCCCTAGAGGCGGTGCGGCTTTAAGAGCGGAAAATAAATTTGGAACCGTAGGAGCGTGGTCCGGTCCTCCGTTGGGCCGGTGAGGTCGTCGGGTCATGGAAAAGGTCCTTTCAGGCATGGCCGTTTAAGAGCGCGGATCGTTAATTAAGCAGCCTCCAAACCCGTAAAAAGAAAGGAAAGTTATTTAAAAAAGAGATTTTTTGTCTTAACTTTAGCCGCTTTGCCCTTAAGGTTTCTAAGGTAGTAGAGACGGGCCCTTCTGACTCGACCCTCGGTCACCACCTCGACCTTTTCAATAATTGGCGAGTGGGTTGGAAAGATTCTCTCCACGCCCACGCCATAAGAAATTTTTCTAACCGTAAAGCTCGAATCCATAGTTCCCTTCCGGTGCCTTAAGACAACACCTTTAAAAACTTGGATTCTCTCTTTATCTCCTTCTTTTATACGCACGTGAACGGCTACCGTGTCTCCTGGACCAAAGGAGGGCAAATCAAAGCGCATTTGTTCTTGGTTTATATTGGCAATGGCATTCATCTTCTTTCTCGCAAGGAGTCCCCTGTGTTTAGCCAAGGGAGGAATAGCGTCTTTTCTTAGTCTTAAAAGACGCAAAAAGACTGCTAGTAGTCAGCGTCTCCAAATGGGCGACGGCTAAGAGTAGACGGAGTTAACGCCTCAAAAATGAGCCCATACAGGGCTGTTTAAACGGTTATCTCGGGAAAGTGGTTAACCGGCTTTAGGTTTCGCTCCGCTAAGTTTCGGGCTTAATCTTACTCATGTAAATGACCTTGAGCTTAAAGAGGTCAAAAACGCAAGATAGTATGGTAGTGTTGGTCTTTAACCTGATAACTACGTAGCCCAATTAATTCAGTATACCCTTGTCAACCAAAGGGATTTTACAAGCCAACTGCTTTAAGTTAATAACAAACTCCTTAAAGCTAAAAAAGGCGTAGCCTAAAACTAAAGAGGTCGCCTAGAGGGTCCCGTAAGGAAACGGGCCGTAACTGATTATTATAATCGATTATTTGGCGACCGACAAGTTTTTTTTTAAGGTTTGGCTTAAAGAAAGGAACTAGCTTTAATATATTTGTTTTTTTGGCCAGTTGATTATGGCTTTTTTTATGTTGAACTTAAGATTTGTTAGGCACTTTCCCTTTGGCAAATGCGCAGCGGACAACCCTCCATCGGACAGAGGCGACAATTATGAAAACCAGCCTCAGTTTCGAAAAAAAGGCCGGAGGAAGAAACCTGTGGGCTCATCCAAAAAGAATCGAGGGATAATGTTACTTCCACTAGAGAGGGAGGGGCTTTAAGAGTTCAAAAAAGGGCTCTTGGGCCGATATTGGCCATTGGGGGAGCACTCCCGGGCTCATGGCCCCTAACGAAAGGGGACCGAAAAGTTCTTTAAGGTTTTCTTCAACTTTCTTTTCAGCTTGTTTTAAAGATAGATAGCGGATAAGGAAAGCGGCCGGTTTTTTGGCCGGCGGAAGGCTGCCGGCCCAAGAGGCCAGCTCTAGCCCCTCGGTGGCGATAAAGGCGAAAGAGCGTCCTAGCCCGCTAAGGTTTTTAGTTAGAAGTTCACTTTGAAAGCGAATAGCACCCAACTCCACTGTATGGGGAAACTCTAGAGAAAGATCTCTAATCGGCGCGAGGGACCAGGCTGCTTTAGGCCGGGCAATTTTAATGGCCAGTTCTAAAAGGAGGTTGGCCTCATTTTTTATCCTAACCGAATTGTATAGTGTCTGTTCACAAATGTGAACGTTTAAGGGCCCGTTCACCAGAGAGAACGCTGCGGTGCCAAACCTATTGAAAGGGACGACACATCCCGCAGCAATGTAGCCCCCTATAGGAGCTTAGTAATTTTAACATTAAACAAAGTTAAAATATATGGTTGGAGCAGAGAGCTAAGTGGATACGTTAAAAAAGCTAATGTTAAGAACTTAAGAGTATGCTAAAACTAAATTACAACTCGAAAGTCGCTACCAGCCGCAACGTGGGGAAAAAAGACTTGGTGAACGGTTACGGTGACAAAAACCATACTTGCCATTGGTGATTTTTTATGCTAATATATAAAAATATTTTATTCATGTTTATAGTACACTATTTACAAATAATTTAAAAAGTTAAAATATAAATCTTATAATAATAGTTCAAAATTAAAAACAGACCACCCAAAAGCCCCTATCTCCATGTCAAAAAAATAGGCCGAGGTTCCCCCCTCCAACTTTATTCGGCCCAAAAAATCTCACGAAGCATTTCTTTATTTTTCAGACAGAGGTCCTCGATGTCCAACGACGCCCCACCTATCAACCCCAATTTTTTAAAACATGCCAAGTTAGTTCGGGAAAAAATGATTCAAGTCCAAAAAGCGACTCGCCAAAAAACCGTTACCGCTAGCGCCGGAGGCGGCGTAGTCACGGCCACGGCCAATGGGGCCAACCAATTGGTTTCTATAACCGTAGATAAACAAGTGATCAACCCAGAAGAAGTCGAGCTGCTTTGCGATCTTATCTTAGCCGCCGTTAACGAAGCTTTAAGCCTCTCTCAGGCCATGGTTTCCGATGAAATAAGTAAAATAAGCTCTGGCTTGGGTCTGCCCGAACTTTTTTAACCGCCCCGTAGCCTTTTACTCTCTTTGATTCTAATTAAATTTTTCCTGTCCGTTCACAACTTAATTGTCGTAAACGTTACTTCGCCAAACATAATTGTTATGGAAGACACTTACCGCAATAATTTCGCTTCCTTTAGAAACAGAAGCATCATGTCTTGTATCAAGTTTTAAAAATAGTTCTAAATACCGACCTCTGGAGAATCCACTCAAGATCATGATTATAAACTTAAGGCTAGCTGTGAAACTTTATTTCAGCTCGAAAGCCTTTATTTAGTAGTCACCCCCTATTCCAATTAATATATCGCCACTATATTTACCCGGTAAAACGCGAGGTCAAGCCCTCCCTATGGCCTAAAGCAAAAATTTGGCCGGAATTTATTCGGAGGAACTTAATGAAAGCACCTGGCCCTGAGAACCTCTCGCCCCAGGCTCATCTGAACTCCAAAGAAAACCTCAACTTTGAAGAAATAGAGGTCTTTAACCGCTTAACTAGGGTCGAATTGACCGAGGAAGAAAGGCGATTGGCCGTAACGCCCATCGAAACGGCCCAAGACGAACGAAGACTTATGGCCATCCACTTTCATCCTGAATGGACGCCCATAGAATTTATTGAAGCCCGTCTAAAACGCGCTTTTCCTAAAGCCGACGATACATTAATCATTCCCACCCAGCACAACCAAATCATGACTATGGGCCCTTGGGCCGGTGTTGAAGCCGACGTCTTCTCCCCTAGCCTAAGCCAAAAAATTCAACTCTTAATTCACTTTAAAAGCAGCGCCCTAACTAAAGCTGGGCCCTTGATGGAGATGATGGAACGCACCTTCAGCTATAGGGCTCTGCAGCTTTTAGACGTCATAGAGGCTTTATCTATGCCCGATTCTGAAATACAAAAAGAACTTCTTAAAACCGGTCTAGCCGGCCAGGCCTTGGAGATAGCCTCTCAATACGCCCTAAAAGTCGCTGGCCTCGTTGAAAGCCAAAAAATTTTAGGCTCTCAGCGTTCGGTAATGCTCAAAAACCGGCTGCTTAGCGATTTTATCCAAGCCTTAGGAAAAGATTTGCCGCCCTCTTTAATGGGCGAAGTTCTTTCCTTAATAAAGCTAATTAAAGGAATCGTCAAAAAGCGCCTCAGACCCACCTGTTTTTTTTCAGCCCAAGAAGTCATTGAGGAAGCTCGCTCTATCGACGCTGGAGTGGTCATTCCCCATCCACCGGTCTTTTGGCCGGTGCTTTTAGACGACTTAGACGTAGACGGCTGGGAAGTGTGGAATCCCTCCACCCCCTCCCACGCCGTCTTTTTAATCAATTGCCTAAGCCGGGCCCCCAAAGGCCGACGCCCTCTTTTGGCTTTCATGGGCGACGACACTCACATGTCTTCCAAAATTAGGCCAAAAATGCTCGACGACAAGGTTGGTAGCGAATCGGAAATAGGCTTTCAACATCCTTGGTTTGACGCTAAGGTCCAACAAGCCCTTAAGGCAGCGGGGCAAAGCCGGGAGAGGACCATGGACGAATACCGATCTAGGCTAAGTTAATCTTTAGTGTCCGTTCACTAATGTGAACGTTTAAGGGCCCGTTCACAAGAGAGAACGCTGCGGGGCCAAGCCTATTGAAAGGGACGACACATACCGCACCAATGTAGCCCCCTATAGGAGCTTAGTAATTTTAACATTAATTAAAGTTGATCGAAGCGCAAAAACCTCTTAAAATCAAAATAGTCTAAAAAATTAACTAGTAATTTGGCTATGTTACAAATTTAAGGATTGATAAAGGGGACTTTTTGCGCTGCGCTCAAAGTTAAAATATATGGTTGGAGCAGATAGCTAAGTAGAAACGTTAAAAGAATTAATGTTAAGAACTTAAGGGTATGCTAAAACTTAATTACCACTCGAAAGTCGCTACCAGCCGCAACGTGGGGAAAAAAGACTTGGTGAACGGTTACAATCTTCAAAATGGTTAAATTAAATTTTAGGCCTAGGTTTGCCCCCTAATAAACCATTAATTAGTTGGTGTTAACCGCATTTGGCGAACCTAGCTACAATTGAGACAGTCTAGAAAAATATTAAATCTTAAACCTAATCTTTTTTATTTTTTTAAAATTTCAACGGTTTCTCTCCTTCCCTAGGTCCCCTCCGCGCTGGCGAAGTTAGCAGCCAAATCATTACCTAAAATAAAAAAATTAACCCTCTGGCGGCAAGTCTACTTGTGAGTGTCTCCCCTTATCGCAGAAATTTGACTACTTATAGAAGGAATTAAAATATTTTATAACTAATTAAAAAAATTAGTCCATACTTGATCAAAACGCAAAAACCTCTAAAAATTAGGGTCGAGCAAAGCCCCGGTGGCTTATCGCTCCGTTTCCCTCACCCTCCCGTCAAACCGGACAGGCGGTTTTCCCGCATCAGGCTTACTCTGTGACTTCTTGACTTCGCAACTCGAGTACTTAGGTACTAGCTCAAATAGATCAATGAGCCCGTATTCCTTATATATACGCTCATCCGGGTAGCTTTTAT
>JAITQT010000421.1 GCA_031288745.1 Deltaproteobacteria bacterium | reverse complement strand
GCTCCAACCATATATTTTAACTTTGATTAATGTTAAAATTACTAAGCTCCTATAGGGGGCTACATTGCTGCGGGATGTGTCGTCCCTTTCAATAGGCTTGGCACCGCAGCGTTCTCTCTGGTGAATGGGCCCTTAAACGTTCACATTGGTGAACGGACACAACATACTTAATGCCCAGCCATCAAACCAAAGGGCTTAAACTTCGGGCCCCAGCTTGGGCCTATCTAACAGAGTAATGAAGCGAAAAGTTCGACTTAATTTAAGATGGTAGCTAACCATATATCTAGCTAGTCTGGGGAGAGCTTTTCCAGCCCCGTTATCCCGAAGCCTTTTTTTTAACTCTCTATCGCTCGCCTTTCCGCATTTTCGTTATAACGCCACCTGGGCAAGTTTTCAAAGACGAAACTAACAAACAAAAAAGGTCACCTCAACGGCTAGTATACCCCTCGCTCTGACCTAAAGACCTTTTAGGCCCTCGTTAAATGGTCGAAGAACTAACATCTAAGCCTATTTAAGTTCGAAGAGCCAAAAAGTCCCCGTTATCTATCCTTAAGTTGCTCGTAAATTTAAAGGGGCCGGAATAAGGCCCCTTTTTTACTGCATAAAAGTATGGTGACTCAAAATAGCGCGTCAATGGCTAGGCTAAGCTCTCCGTTTACCTCAAAGAGGTACCGCCGCTTTCGTCTCCCTCTCCTAAAGGCTATCTTATGTATACTAAAAAACAAAATGATTTTCCATTTTAGAGCTTAATTTTTAGACCTCTTCGGTTGTAAATGTTAACCCGCCTTTTGGCACCAAATTATCAAACAACTGAACCTTCTCGCTAATAAGCTTATCTAACACTTTTTTATCTTTAATATCCTTAAACATTAATATAAAGTCTATTTAGGCTTGGTACCGCAGCGTTCTCTCTTGTGAACGAGCCCTTAAACGTTCACATTTGTGAACGGACACCTTTTATCTTTTTTCCATAACCTCTCAATCAGGTTCAAGTTGGAGCTGTTAAGGCGGTATATATACTAGGATGAGACCAAGCTGATCTGCAAGTTCCTGCACAAGCTTGCATTTCTGATATTTGGCGTTGTTAAGAGTTAAATACACTAACTGTCCCGCATACTCCGCGGCTATTTTCTTGAGCAGTTCATAAACCTGGTAATGGGTCAGTTTAGTTGATAAAGAGCAGTCGGTCTCACCACGTCTTCAACAGTCCACTGCCGATCAGCGATTCCAAAAACCATGCCTGGAGTAATCCCTTGACCACTGGCCGAACTCTTACTCAACGTACTATGGGGTTGCCCAAAGTTATACCACATTTAGCAGAATGCTAGCTTTACCTTAAGCTAGCGAAAAACTTTGGCAAAGGTCACCTACTTTCTGGTCAAGAGCATCCCACAGGGGCCAGTTCAAATTGCTGTGCTCCACGTAAGGTGTTGATGAGAGTCCCAGGAGATGCCGTCAAGTGCTCAGCGATGGCGGCCTCGTCCCCAAAAACCACTGTTCGCTCCACTTTGACCACCCGGCCATTCTTTCTGGTCTTCTTAACAGTAGCATACATCAGGTCATCATTGAGAACTCTGACAGAGTTTATCGGGTGGGCCAAGCTGCCGGTCCATGGAACCGGTTCAAAGTGAGAGAAAGCTTCCACAAGCACGGTCTTGTAATGGGAGAGTTCATCGCTAAGGAACAGTGGCACTTGCCAGAGTATCTTAACTTGAGCCCTTGAACCATGATGGGGGCAACATCTAAGAAATGAGTCCCAACTCTGTAGTTGATTATCAGGCGAGTTGACGAATCTATGGCTGTCTAGCCCCAGGCCTCTCCTTGGCCCCGCTTGAGTTCTTCTTCTTTAACAGCCGTTTTTTTTCACAAAGGTCTACCGCTCATCCAATTAGACCTCGTTCATACTATCAAGGCCGTAAAAAACCAAAAGAGCAATGCAGACATTGATAGGCTAATAACAATGAACACCATGCAGCCCCCAGCTTTCATTATCTCCCGACCAAGTTTACGCTGAAGGCCCGCCTTGGTGGTAGGGATACCGGTCTTCCGAGCGAAGCGCTGTTTAGCGGCTGTAATACCTAGCGCCCTTTTCCATGAAAAGCCAGGGATCTTGAAACTGCTGCGTCTTCTTCTAACCATACTATACTATACCCCGCATAAAACGGTTATGAGGCTCGGAATTATGAATAAATTTTATTACTTTTAGATGTTTTTGGTTATTATATTTTTTTTACTTTATTCATTGTCTTCTTCATCTACTAATCTATCATTACAAGATTGCTTCATGTCCTCTAACATTATAATACCCTGTTTGTTTCTGGGTAAACGGTTTTTTGGCTTCATCAAAAGATAAATTAGAAATAATTATACCGCATTTATACTTCTTATATTTATTATATAAATCAGCACAGACCGGCCCGTGTTCCCAGGCCTCAATATCTCTGTCAAACAGAGGCTCATTGTTAAATACCATAGAAAAGCCTTGCGCGTAATAGACGAGCTTCTGGAGTTTAAGATGCGTCATAACATCATCGTTCAACCCGTCTTCACAGTCACATTTAGTGGCAACGATGAAATAGTTCGCAACATTAAAGACCGTAGGCATAGTATACCTTTTAACCTTTATGTTTTGTCTGCCAGCAAACAAGCCCCTTTCCGGCCTCATGCCCAAGGGAATCTAATTTTCCCATTTCGGATACTAGTTGTGTCAACCAATTCGAATGCCAAGAACTATCACACCAGACAAAGTATCGCCGACAGGATTTACAAGAAATTTGGTATTAAGGTTTCGCTGTTAACGGTGTCGAGGCTTCTAAAAAAACATGGCTTCAAATTTTTGAAAGAGGTCCAAAAATTAAGGCCTAAAATGGTAAATCATTTCGTTCTTTAGTATAACCTTTCAACTGCCCTTCTAGGAGGCCTACCACACATTGAAATTTTAGCCAGCCCACTCTATACGCTGTAAGATTATCTTTAATGGTTTTTTCAAATTGCGAGGGAAAGGTCAACTATTAGCCCATATTAGGACTTTAATTAGTCGAGGAAAAATTGAAAAACAAGGTCTTAAAGAGGCCTTGGGATAAGGTTACATCTTTTCGACCCTTAAACTAGAACTAGCAGCCGCCCTTGATAAATTAATTATACTTCCACGAGTCTACTGGGTTTGAGTTTTCGCAGCTTTAAATTGTTCGCCATAGCGAAAAAACCAGAGCGCCCTCTTTAAAACTATGATTTCGCCTCACTTCCGGCCAAAAGGTGCCCCCTCAATCACTTTACTCGGCCGAGGGCTGTTTATCGCTCTCCAAGCTATCGATTTCTTGATTTAATTTAAAAAAATCCACCTTACCTACTGGGTTTAGAGGAATTTTAAGGTTTATAAAAGCGCGAGGGCTATAAAAGTCGGGTAAACCCGATTGCCTGATAACCTCCCTTAACTCCCCTAAATTGGGCGAGCTATCTTCGGTGATAAAGATAAGCCTTTCCCCTCGACGCGGGTCGCTACGGGCCACAACAGCCTGGGGCCGGCCGGGCCAAAGCTTATTAGCCGCCTCCTCTACTGCGGCTAAAGAGACCATCTCTCCGCCTATCTTAGCAAATCGTTTGGCTCGCCCCTTGATAAAGACAAAGCCGTCTTGGTCTATCTCCACCACGTCCCCGGTATCGTGCCAGCCGTCGGGCGAGGAGACAAGCACTCCAGGGTTCTCGGGCATAAAATAACCCTTCATCAAGTTAGGGCCTTTAACTTCCAATAGCCCTCCGTCTTTAACCCCTTCTAAGGGCTTAAGCCGACTATCGAGCCCAGGTAAGATCTGCCCCACAGAGCCCAAGCGATAGTGATAAAAATTATTAACAGCTAAGACCGGGGCCGTTTCGGTCACGCCGTAGCCTTCAAATATGCGGACCCCAAACTGTTTAAAATAAAGCTCGTGAGTCTTTAGCTTAATACGCTCCGAGCCGGCCAAGAGGTATTTTAGGGATTTAAAATCAGCCGGTTCGGCCTCCCTGGCCCAGGCGTTAGCAAAGGTGTCACTAGCCACCAAAAGGGTGGCCCTAACGCGGTAAACGAGCTTGGGAATAGTATGGGCGTGTAGAGGGCTTAAATAGAGAAAGCAGCGCATGCCCAACAAAACCGGCATTAAGAACAACAAATTAAGGCCCATGGAATGGAAAAGAGGCATGGCATCAAAAATGACATCATCCGGCCCTAGCCCTAACCAGCTGCCCATTTGATAATCGTTAGACAAAAGGCTACGGTGACTGTGGACCACCGCCTTGGGCCGGCCTTCGGAGCCGGAGGTAAAAATGATAACCGCCGGCTCCTCGCATGAGGGTAATTTTTTATGCGGAAAAGCGGAGCGGATAAACAAAGGGGCGCTAGAAATTTTTAGCTTCTCTAAACAGACCGGCCTGGCTGGAAAGCTATCAACGCTCTCAATAAGACCTAATTGGGTTAAAAAGGCCGTCGAGGTTACGTAGAGCTTTAATTTGGCTGTAGTCATGGAAGACTTAAGCCAACTGGGGCCTTGGGTATAATTTAGTAAAACAGGCGAACGCCCTATGGACCAGAGGGCGAACATAATTATAGCCGACTGAGTAGAGTTGGGCAGCATTAGCCCCACGAAATCGCCTTCGGAGGTTAATTTTTCCAAGGCTCGGCCGTAAGATCGGGCCCTTTTAATTAGTTGGGCGTAGGTCAGAGTTTTAAAGGAAGCATCTTCTAAAACGATCTTATCGGCCCCCCAATATTTGGAGGCCTTAATTAGGGCTAGCCACAGGTTTTGCTCGTAGAAATCGCTTAAAGCTTGGAGCCTTGAGCGGCAAAGGCGGTGGTAGAGGGCCTCTGCGCTCATTCTACGAGCTTTACGACGGCCGATCTCGCTTTGCTCCTTATTGGACGCAGCAATAACTGGCGGCGTTTCATTTTGGGGATTTAGAAAAGTAATGGTCGCCCCCGGATTACGCGGTAAATGACGAAGTAATCCAGGTCCCAAACCGTAGCGATAATATTGAGGACCGTCAATGATGACGGTTAGAACGGGCCTATTGATCCGCTCAACAAAGAGGGCCGCCTCTTCCCAAACTTTAGAAATGGAAAGATTAATGGTCGGTTCGGTTTCTGGAAATATCAAAACTGAATGGCCCTCTTCCAAGGCTGAGCCCAAACCCTGATCGATTAAGGGTTTATCGTAATCGACCCTTATAACCTTATGAAAGAGGCCTAAGAGTTCGATTAAAAAACAAGAGGGCCATTTCTGGTCCAAAATCACGACCAAAGGCCGTTCGATATAGCTCCCCACCAAGAGGGCGTCGAGAGTGGAGCAGCGGTTGACCATCAACACGACCGGCCCGGAAATAGAAATAAAATGACCCAAGCCCTTAATCGCCGGTCGAAAAATAAGGTAGACTGCAGCAGCGGCTATAAGGCGGGCCAAAGAAGCTACAAAATGGGGAAAACGAGGCTTTAAAAATTTTAAAATGCCAATCATAAAAATAACCAAATTCCCATAAATTAGGCCGCAAAAACATAGGCCAAAAACGTTTCGGCCCGCCTTAAGCGGCCGAAAGCGCTATGAAAGAGAAAAAACAGAGAAAACCTAAAAATTATCGTTAGCTATACTACCAACTGCAAAAGTAGGGGGATAGGAAATTAAATAACCCTAACTGGGGAGTAAAAGAAAAAAGACTTAGATTAGTCTCTATTCTTACTGTAATCGAGCCAAAAATGGTTAGTCAAAAAACTTTGATTAACGTTTTCTTCCATTTCCTTAAATAATTTGAAAGGAAGGCTAAAACTTAGCTTAGTGGCACCAAGAATCTTTAAAATATATTCCCTGGCTGAAAAATCGGTTAAGCCTATCACCGCTTTGGGGTTATCTTTTAAAGATTCGGCTAGGGGAAAAAGAGCGATAGTCGAGCAGCCAGCCGCCGCC
>JAITQT010000321.1 GCA_031288745.1 Deltaproteobacteria bacterium | reverse complement strand
GGGAGGGTAGAACCTGCCCCTCTCTATTTTGAAGGAGCATGGAAAACTGCCCGTGGAGGATACCAGGACGACCTAAATTTATAGGCGCGCTATTATAACAGCCCTCTTCCCCACTCCCGGCCGCCTCCACGCCCACAAGCTCGACTTGGGTATCGTCTAAAAAAGCGTGAAAGGCACCTATGGCGTTAGAGCCTCCGCCCACGGCGGCCACCACCAAATCGGGCAGCCGTCCAGTTTGCTCTATAAACTGGGCCCTAGCCTCTCGGCCGATGACGGCTTGAAAATCTCTCACCAAGGTGGGAAACGGATGAGGCCCGGCAGCAGTGCCAAAGCAGTAATGGACCCTTTCTTGATTAGTTAGCCAATACCTGAGGGCCTCGTTAATAGCATCTTTAAGAGTTTGGGTCCCGTCTTTAACGCTAATCACCTCGGCACCCAAAAGCTTCATGCGCTCGACGTTTACGCTCTGACGCTCGACATCTAAAGCCCCCATAAAGATAATAGCCGATAGGCCCAATCTAGCTGCGGCCGCAGCGGTGGCCACGCCGTGTTGGCCAGCCCCAGTTTCGGCCACCAGGCCCTTTTTACCCATCATAGTGGCCAATAGTCCTTGTCCTAAAGTGTTGTTAACTTTATGGGCCCCGGTGTGCAAGAGATCTTCTCGCTTAAGAAACATCTCTAAACCCAACTCTTTAGATAAGTTCGGACAAAAGGCCAGCTTCGTGGGCCGGCCGGCCCATTGAGACAAAAGAGAGTCATACTCCTCTTTAAAAGCTTTAGTCTCCAAATAGCGCCCCATGGCCTCCTCAAGTTCCCTTAAGGGCGGCACAAGCGCCTCAGGAACAAATTGACCGCCAAAGTCGCCGAAATAAGCTTTCATAAAATAACTCGCGTTTTTAAGTCTAAAAAAAACTAACAAATTTAAAAATCGGCCTCAGCCTTAGACCTCTCGGCCTTACGGCGCTTGCGACCCTCAAAACGAAGACGCTCAAAGAACCGCTTCATAATGATGCTATCCTTACGGCCAGGAGCTGATTCTAGGCAGCTATTAAGATCAAAGCCCACCAAATTAGGACCGCGCTGGGGCCACAACAGTATAGGATCGTCTGGCTTTATCCCGCCGGCTAACATAAAAGGCCTAGGACTAAACCAGGGGATAGATAAAACCTTGCGGCCATGCCCACCCCCAGAGCTACCGGAATCAAATAAAAATAGCCCGGCTAGATCGCGCCAAAGCTTAAAATGGGTCTCTAACTCTAACGGAGTAGAGGTTAATTTTTCGAGCGATTGACTATGGTCGCTAGAGGAGTTTTGATAGTCCTCCAGACTCTCATGATTATATTTATCGGGCCAAAAGACCTTGATCACCCTAGAGGGCCCTAAAATCTTAGCTACTTGAGGGCCCTGATCGCCGTGAAGCTGGATAAGATCTAAGTGGGCTTCTGTGGCCGTCTCGGCTATCTCTTGAGGATCGTGAGAAGTAAAGACGCCCACCCTTAAGGCCCCTAAGGTGGGAAGGCCTCTAACTACGCTAGGAAGTACATAGCGTGGACTTGACTTTTCAAAAATAAAACCGCACATATCGGCCCCTAAATGGCCGGCCAAGATTGCTTCTTCAGGATCTTTAAGCCCGCAGACCTTAATTAAGGGCTTACCAGGCACAAATTTTAAGAGCCATGGGGGTAGCTTATCGAGCATATAGTTAAACTCCAAGGCCTAAATAGGGCCTAACTTATGAGGTTAGGCGCTTAAAGCCTTCCTCTAAGTTAGTTAAAAGAGCCCCCAAGGCTTTTGAGGGCGAAGAGGAGGCCATTAAGGCCGAACCGATTAAAGCGGCCGAAAAACCAGCCTCAACCACGGTCTTTAAATCGGCCGCGCTCTTTAAGCCGCTAGCCGCTATCCAAAGCTCCCCGGGGAGGGGTGGAAACTTTTCAATTAGGCTTAATTGCTTTTCACTTTGAAGGGTTAAGCCGCATAGATCGCGCCGATTTACTTGAATAATTTTAGCCTCAGCTAGCCTGGCCGTTTCTAAATCTATTTCATCAAAGACCTCGACTACCACTTCTAGGCCCCCCTCTAGAGCCGCGCCCATTAAAAGCTTAAGCTGCTCGAGCTGAGGAGTAAGCCTAACGATTAATAATACGGCCGAGGCTGCGGTAGCCGCAGTGGCCGCGATTTGGAGGGGATGAAAGATAAAGTCTTTCCTTAAAATGGGAAGTTTAGGAGCTAAGGCCCGCTCAATATAAGATAGAGAGCCCTTAAAATAAGTTTCCTCCGTTAGAATAGATAAGGCGTCGGCCCGATGGTAATTGGCTGCGGCTTGTTCGGGGCTTAAATTAAGATCGATATCGCCTAAAGATGGGGAGGCCCTTTTATATTCGGCAATAATGGCGAGGTTCCTGTGGCACAACCCTTTTTTAAGAGCTTGAGTAAAAGAGAGCCTAGAGCCGTTAAAAGGCTTAATAGAAGATGAATCCGCTATTAGCCTTTTAATCTCGTTTTCTTTAGCCGCCTTAAAGCGCTCGAGTTCGCCCTGGTTTTGCCTTTGAGTCATTTTTTTCATTAGCTAACTTAATAATTATTTAGACGAAAAACTAAGGTAAGAGTTTAGCCCCCACTCCGCTGGCTACGGCTTTAATGGCTTTTTCCATACAATTAGCCAT
>JAITQT010000311.1 GCA_031288745.1 Deltaproteobacteria bacterium | reverse complement strand
AAAGCTCTAAGAAAACGAGTACTCCATAAAACGCGCTAGCTAAAATTTATATGCCTTTCGGCTCATTTGGGAAAGGATGACCAACAGATAAGGGAAGGTCGCACGATTTTGCTAACGATCTCGGGGTCAGCGTTAACGTCCGTGGGTTATGTTTAAGCTTATAGCCCCGCTTTAACTTACGGAAACAACGGATCTAGTAAAAAAGTAGCCCTATCGAAAAACCCATTGTAGCTGACTATCTGCAATTACTAGAGCAATATGTTGTTGCATGATGCTAATAGGCTACCTTATTCAGTAGGTAAAAGTATAATTCAAAACTAAACGGATGGGTTTAACAAAGCCTTCTGATAGGAATTTAAGGAGGTGAATATATCAACTGCTGCGTTAAAAGGAGTAAGAATATCTTTTTGTTGTTTCGTTAAAGCTTTTGAAAACCGACAGTTTCCATGGGAGTGAACGATGATGATATTTTCCAGCTTGTTCATAGCTTTTTTTAGCGATGAAGAATCCTCCGTAATATACTTATTGAGTTTGCCTAGTATGTAAGCTCTTATTACCAGCGCAATGAAAGCGACGAAGATTTTGCCATCGGTAGTGTGTTGATTGTAGGTTCGAACACGGCTACCTCGCATATTTAGCTTAAGTTGCTCAAAAAACTTTTCATCAGCGTCTTTAGCTCGGTAATAATAAAGCGAGTCTTCGGGTTTGGCCAACATATCGGTAGTGAAAATTAAAAAGAATCCTTTAGTTTCCATCATTTTATTAACTGCGTCGTTGTCTACTTTAAAGTCAAAACCATTGCCCTTATCATGACGGACGATTTCAAAATACTTGGAAAATCGACTTAGTTTGTTTACTGGGCATCGTTTTAGTTTAGACAGTTCAGCGGAAAGTTGCTCAATGCGTTCTGAGAGTTCACTGCAAAGTTGACTTTGGTTT
This sequence comes from Deltaproteobacteria bacterium, assembly GCA_031288745.1. GTDB lineage: Bacteria > Desulfobacterota > Desulfarculia > Adiutricales > Adiutricaceae > JAITQT01. The sequence continues at coordinate 8,135 of JAITQT010000311.1, read as the reverse complement.
TGCGGGTCAAAGTATAACATCAGTTTCCCGCTAATTCCGTAAATTGAAGTTTGTTGTTGGAGGCAGAAAATTTCAAGCCCAGGAAGTTTGTTTGGATACATGTTTATGTCATGCAAATGAGAGCTAATCATCTCTTTGGAAATATCAAGGTTTGTTGAAAGACCTATTGTGAAAGCTTTACTTAATTTACTTAAGCTTGAAAAACTTTCTTGACTTATAAGGCCACCGTTAAGAACGACTTTAACGTCATCTAGGCCGACCTCTCTAGCCTTGGCCAAAACAGGCGACAAGTTTGTTTTATCGCTCAGACTTCCGCTATAACGGTTATAGTAAAGCGGCAATTTTTTAGTTTCACAACAAAACATTCCTATGTTAATTTGCGGTAGAGCTTGCTTAACTCGATTGTAGCCATATTCAACTTCTGGGATTGACTTACAGTAGGAAGAAACCGAGGTCACCTCGTAGCCTACGGCCTCGTCTTTCAAGGTCTTTTTTATCCAGTCTTTAAAAAAGCTTTGAGTTTTTTGATAATTGAGCGACTCAAAAAGCTGGCAGCAACTTTGGGAAGTTAAAGATTTATCAAGACCAGGCACTAAATTTTTTTCTTGCCAATCGTCAATACCATCAATAATAGTGTTGGCTTCACGATTCATATAGGCCGCTACTGCGATAATTTAGTTGGTTTGTTCTCCGAACGATTGCTGTAGGCACTCCCTTAAACCCATATCATTGCAACACTTCTGTACTAAATAGGTGTAGCCATAAAAATATACGCAGAGGTCAGGCAAATTAGGTTGAACATTAAACATAGAGTAATAATTTGAATTAGGAATCATCTTGCCGCTTTCACCATCAAGCTTTCCTATTGCTTTGGCTGTATTGCGGGGATTTCCATCTGCGTTTCTAAAATATTGCGTATATATATAGACGTATTTCTCTCCTTTTGCTCCTGCTGATTTGACGTGAACGCCTTTCTCCGCAGGAATATCGACTAAAACTTTTGGAATAGTCATAAGGGCACCTCTTTGTATACTTTAAGTATAGCGTATACCAAGGGTAATGTTAATTAGGTTATTTAAATAAAATTATTTTCTATAGATATTTTTAACGATAATTAACAAACTTAAAGGCAAGAAAATCTTATATCTTTCTAAAATAGTGACTAGCCTTATCTATTCAAAAAAATAGAATTTTAGGTTAAAATAGAGCTAAATAATTCTACCTGCGGCCAAAGCGCCTAAAGATAAAAGACATTAAAGCCACCACTATTACTATCAAGGCCGCGCCCAGCCAAGTCCAAGCCGCTGATGATTTTACGCTCACCCTAAAATCTAGGTTGTTTTGGCTTTTTTCCCCTTGAACGCTTAGGCCCAAGCCGTAGTCGCCAACTAGAGAGTTGGGGGCCGGGGTGATGGTCATTTCCACTTGGGCCGGCCTAGCGGCTGGAGCTAAATTAAGGATTTTTTCCGGCTTAAATTCGACCTTCCAATTATCCGGTTTAACGGCTAGAAAGGTTATCTCTTTTTGGGGGGCTGAACCCTCATTTAAGATAAATAGAGAGACGGTCACAGGGCGGCCGACCTCGGTTTGAGTGCTTAAAAGATCGTTAGCGGAAATAGCCCTAATCTTAAACGTGCCCCGTAAATTTACAATTAGCGCCGCCTCAGCTGAGCCCAAAGGCTGCTCAGCCTTAACTTTAATCGTATACGGCCCTGGCTGAGCGTCTTGGGCTGGGGTGAGATCGAGAGTAACCGAGCGGCTTTGGTTTTTAGGAACATGGATAGATGATATTTGTTTATCTTCGTAGCCAGGCTTAAAAGAAGCCTCCCATTGAGGAGGAGGCTCGCAGGTAAGGTTAACTAAGGCGTCTTCGGGTCCGTCGTTTCGTAAATCTAGGGAAAAGGAAAAGCGCCCGTCGCTAGCCCCGCTTATCTCAGGGTAGGAGGTGTTAACGCTTAATATTTCGGTCCGCTCTTTTTGGTCAGATATCTTTAGCGTAGAGCGGATCTCTATAGATTGACCTCCCAAGGCGCTAATTATCTTAACTGCGGTTGGATAATTGCCTATGGGAGTGGGTTGGTCGGCCCCATTTGGCGAGGTTAAGGTTAAGTAGAGGGTGGCTGTTTCTTCTTTAGAGAGATAGATACCAGAGATAATATTTGAATAGCGCTTAAATTGGGCCACCCAACCGGTAGGGATTTCAATAGCTTCTAAGGAAAAGGTGTCGCCGTTTAAGCCCTTGTTAGTTAGGCTTATCTCTATTTGAGGCTCGTCTTGAGGGCTTAGAGTTAAGCCTTGATAGATGAAAGCAGCTTCAAAATCGTAAGGAGCGCTCGAAAGAGAGGCTCGCGGTGAGGTTTTAGCCTTATCGGCTAGTTGCGCCTCGATGGCCGTAGGCGAAAATATTAGCGTTAAAGAGAGAAAAAGCGCCAAGACAATGGCCCTAGCTGTGGTCACAATCGAAAGCCTCCGAAAAAGAAATAACCAATTGATGACTAAGAATCAATTGAAAAAATATTAGCACAAAATGAAAGCTGGGTAAAATCAAGCCCCTTAAAACTTAAAAAAACCGCTAGTTAAGAAAAACTAGCTAAAATTTGATGGACCTTATAAAGGGGGCCATCTAATAACCTTAAACGATCTTAGGGGCATTATCAGTAGTACTGAGGGTTGTTGCGCTTTCTCTTTCGCTCTTAGCCACATAAAGTTCATCGCCTCGCCAGCTGTGAAAAAGCTCCCTAGTCTTTTGGAACATAGCGTAGACTAAAGGTATGATAATTAAACCAATAGTTGAGGCGGCAATCATCCCTCCGAAGACAACTACCGAAACGTTTCGCCTAGTAGAGGCCCCTGGGCCGGTAGCCATAATCAGCGGCAAAAGGCCAGCTAGAAAGGCTAGGGAAGTCATAACCACGGCCCTAAATCTTAAAAAGGCCCCGGAAGAGGCGCTCTCTTTAATAGTTTGCCCGTCGGCTCTAGCTTCTTTTGCAAATTCAACTATCAAAATAGCGTTTTTACTAGCTAAGGCAATGAGGGTGACCATGCCTATTTGGACGTAAAGGGTTAGGCTTTGGTTAAAAATTCTAACGGCCAATAGGCCCCCGAAGATGGCCGCCGAGACGGAAACGATAACGCCAACGGGGATGGTCCAGCTCTCGTAGAGGGCCACTAAAAATAGATAGGCAAAGAGAAAAGAGAGGATAAAGAGATATACAGTTTGACCTGAGGACTGCTTTTCTTGATAAGTTGAACCGGTCCATTCATAGCCAATATCGTTAGGTAAAATTTTAGCTGCGTTTTCCATAGCGGCTATCCCCATGCCGGTGCCTAGCCAGGGTTTGCCGCTACCCATAATGACGGCGCTGCGGTAGTTATTGTAGCGGGTAATGTTTTGAGGCCCGGTGGTTAAGTTAATGGTTAAAACTGAACTAAGCGGGACCATCGCCCCCGATGACGATCTGGCCTTAAGGGCGTAGATGCTTTCTATATCCCGGCGGTTATTTTCCTGGCTCATGATCTTAACCTTCCAGCTGCGGCCTTTAAAGTTAAAATCATTAACGTAATAACTACCTAGATAGCTCTGCATGGTTGAAAAGATATTGGCGATTGATAGGCCCATGCGGATGGCTTTATCGCGGTCAAGAGAGATTTCTAAGACCGGGGTGTCGGTGTTAAAAAAGGTAAAGGCCGTGAGCATGGCCGGATCTTGCATGGCTTGGCCAATAAATTTCATCGCTTCCATAGCTAGAGCGCTGGGCTCGCGTCCCGAAAAATCCTCCAAAACGAACTGAAAGCCGCCGACCGAATCGAGGCCGACGATGGGTGGGAGGGTGAAAGCGACGGCGCTAGCTTCCAATATGACGCTAAGTTTGGAGTTTAGATTGGCCACTATGGAGGCTAGTTGGGTTTGCTTAGTTTTTCGATCGTCGTAGTCTTTAAGCCCGATGAACATGAAAGCCGCATTATCTTGAGCGCTCATGTTAACCACGTTTAGACCTAAAACGGCCATGACGTTGGCCACCCCCTCCACTTGATAGGCGATTTCCTCAGCCTGCATTAACACTTGCTCGGTCTTATTAATAGAAGTCCCTTCCGGTAGCCCTATCTGGACTATGACCGCTCCTTGATCTTCGCTAGGCAAAAACCCGGAGGGGATAAATTTTAAGACGAAGATAGCCGAGAGTAAACAGAAAAAGGCTACTACTAAGCCGAAAGCCGAGCGCCTTAATAAGGTGATGATTAGAGTTAGATAAGCGCTCCTAGTCTTTTCCACGGTCGCTTGAAAGGCCCTAACGATAAAGTTAGGCCGGTGCGTGCCTGGCTTTAAAAATATGGCGCATAAGGCAGGACTTAAGGTTAAAGCGTTAAAAGCCGAGATGAGCATGGAAACGGAAATGGTCACTGCAAATTGCTGGTAGAGTTTACCTGATAATCCTGGGATAAAGGCCACCGGCACAAAGACCGAGAGCAAAACTAAGGCGATGGCCACTATAGCACCCGTTATCTGGGTCATAGCCTTTATACTAGCCTCTTTAGGCGAGAGATTATCTTCGCGAATAACTCTTTCAACGTTTTCCACCACCACGATGGCGTCGTCAACCACTATGCCCACCGATAAAACTAAGGCCAAAAGAGAAATAGTGTTAGCTGAAAAGCCAACCGTTAAAAGAACCGCAAAGGTACCAACTAGGGAGACGGGCACGGCTAGCATGGGAATTAAGGTGGCTCGCCAACTACCCAAAAAGAGGTAGACCACAAAGATAACCAAAATCATGGCTATAAAAATAGTCTCTTGAACTTCTTTAATGGAACTACGGACAAATTTAGTGGCGTCGAAGACCTCTTGTAATTCAACGTCAGCCGGAAACCTCTTAGCTATATCGGCTAAGGCTGCGTCCACGGCCGCTGCAGTGGCCACGGCGTTGGAGCCAGCCGATTGGGTCAGCATCATGCCAGCGGCGCGTTTTCTTTTATAAAGACCCTTGGGGCTGTAAGTTTCACTATCTAATATAGTTGAGGCTACGTCGGCTAAACGTAGCACCCGGCCGTCTGGATTTACGCGTAAGACAATGTTTTTAAATTCCTCGGCCGAAGAGAGCCGCCCGGCGGCCGTAATGTTATAGTGGAGTTCTTGGCCATTGGGGGCCGGGGCCCCGCCCATCTCGCCGACCGCAGCTTGGATGTTTTGAGAGGTTAAAGCAGCCACTACGTCGCTGGGGGTTAAATCGAGGGCGGCCATACGGTCTGGATCTAACCAGATACGCATACTGTAGATGGAGCCGAAAAAGTTTATCGAACCAACCCCTGAAATACGGGCCAAGGGATCGACCACGTTGTTACTAACCCAATCGCTTAGGTCTAAATCCGAGATAGCTCCAGAAGGAGAATAAAAGAAAAAGGCCTTAAGGAAAGAGCTGGTCCTTTTATCGACCGAAACCCCTTGGCGGGTAACCTCGTCTGGTAACAGAGGTTCGGCTCTTTTAAGGCGGTTTTGGACGTTAACCATGTTAAGATTAGGGTCGGTGCCTATCTCAAAGGTTACCGTCAAACTATAGCGGCCGTTGTTGGAAGATTGGCTAGACATGTAGAGCATCTTATCGACGCCGTTCATGGCTTGCTCGATGGGCTGGGCGACAGTGCTTTCTATAGTCTCTGCGCTAGCGCCCGGGTAGGCGGCTTCAACGGTAACTGAGGGGGGCACGATATCGGGAAACTGGGCCACCGGGATGCGCAGTAAAGCTAGAAAGCCAGCGATGCTGATAACTAAAGATATGACTATGGCAAATCGAGGCCGATGAACGAAGATTTTAGATAGCATTAACGCCCTCCAGTTTCGGTGCCTTGGTTAGGTTTAGCGCCGCTATCAGCTGGGTTAGGCTCTGAGGGGCCGTTTTGGGCTTTATCGGGGTTATCTACCACAGTAACTGGCATCCCCCCTCTTAGCCTGGCCCCCCCGCTCATTAAGCCTAGCTCAATCACCTTATCGCCAGGTTTAAGGCCTTCTATCACCTCAAAGCCCTCGTCGTATTCAACGCCTAAAGTTACGTTTCTAGCTTCAGTAACTAAAAGATCTTTATCAGTGGGCGAGGGGGCGGTGAGGTAGACGAAAGTTTGGCCCGCGCTAGTCATGACGCAAGGCTTGGGTAAGAGAGTGACTTGTTTAGGTTTTTTTGGCTCTAAGCTCACCACTACCGATTGGCCGGCCGCTAGCGCTCCTTTGGGATTATCGAAGCGAGCCTTTAGCTTAACAGTGTCGGTTTGTTTATCAATTTGAGGGGATATATATATTATTTGTCCATCTTTTTCATAAAAAAAACTATCTTTAATAATAATTCTAGGTTTTAGGTTCTCAATCGAACCGCCCGGGAGACCGTTGCGTTCAAGGCCTAAGCGAGCTTCATTCATCACTCTATCAGGGAGCCCAAAGCTAACCTCTATAGGGTCGTCGGCCACAACTATAGCCAGCGGGCCGCTATCAGGGGTGATGAGAGAGCCCTCGTCAAAGGGGGTGTCGCTAATTTTTCCATCAAAGGGGGCCTTAATGCTAGTATACTCAAAATTAAGCTTAGCCTGGGCCAGGCGGGCCTGGGCGCTTAGGTGATTTCCTCTAGCCACGTTTAGGGCGGCTTGGGCCGTATCAAAGTCACTTTTGGGGGAGGCCCGCTTTTGGAAGAGATCGCTAACTCGAGTAAAATCGACCTCGGCTTTATCTAATTGAGCTTGGGCCGAGCTTACCTCGGCCTCGGCTGAGTCGAGCGAGGCCTTATAGGTGTCAGGCTCAATTTGAAATAAAACTTGATCTTTTTTGACCCTATCTCCCTCAGTAAAGTTTTTTTTGAGTAGAAAGCCACTAACCCTGGCCCTGAGTTCTACGCTTTGGTTAGCTTCTATTAAGCCTATCGCCCTTAACGAGCGGATTGGAGCGGCCAAGCTAATCTCGTCAAGGACCACCCTTTGAGGGCTTGGCTTAATCGGTGGGGTGGTCCATAGAAACCCGTAAAGAATAACGGCGGCCGTTAAGACCACAATTATTAGTGGTATTAGAAAAAATATCCAATTTTTAGCAAAAGTTTTATTAGACATTAGAGCCTCCGCCGACCAATTTGTTGGTAACGGCTAAAAAGGTGTTGAGGTATGAAAATAAAATAGGGAGATCTAGTCTTTTTGGGAGGCGCCGAGGCCTATGGCTCCAAAGTTGAGCCATAAGAAAATGAGGCGATAGGCGCTAAAAGCGCCAGCGGGCAGTCGAGACAGGAAAAGCAAAAAAATCAGGCGGATTTGACGGCCGCCAAACCGATCCGTTCTCGGTAGCCTCAAGATTTAGGCGCGTTTAATTCGAGTTTTTCTTAAGCTGGCCCGCGAACGACATTTGTTTTCGTTAGAGTTGAGTTAAGGCCAAGGCCTTAGGCCAAAAATAGTCTATAAGCCTAAACCTTGAGGCTTATGGTGAGAGGAGTTATTTTGGGATTGTTTTTAGGGGGCCTAAAAACTAGGGTTCGATAAATTATGCAAGACCATAGGTGATGAAGAGGACGAGGTCTAATTCTATCATCAGAATTTTTTTTATCAATAATAAAACGATGCCGGCTTAATTTTGGCTTATAATATCGTTCTCCCACTAAGCCAAAAAATATTAGCCTTGTTTAGCAAGGCCAGTCATAGTTTTTTAGGTTCATTTATCTCCCCAATTGAGCCCGCGGTCGTGGCCGGTTACCCTTCTTAAGGAGTAAAGATCAGATGACCTTAGCTCGCTCTCATGCTCGGGCCACTTAAGGTAATTGTCCCACAAAGCGCTAATAAGCTTTCCGGTGATGGCGCGAGATTCGTTTGAGGCCAAAAACAGGCATAGCTCCGCAGCCGGGCCAATGGAATCTTCGTTTTGAGAGAAAATTTTTTTAGCTAATTCCGCTTCCTCTTCTCCAGCTCCTTGAGGGCCAAGTTGATTGATTTGTTTTAAGAGGGCGGTTTTCATGGGCCCGGGGGCCACGCAGTTGACTGTTATCGCACTTTGGCTTAGTTCCAAAGCTAAAGTTTCGCTAAAGCGGACTAGAGCGGTCTTAGCGGTAGCGTAGGCTGAAAAAAAGGGCCTAGCCTTGGTCGCCCCGCCGCCGGAGATATTTATTATCCGTCCGGCA
>JAITQT010000288.1 GCA_031288745.1 Deltaproteobacteria bacterium | reverse complement strand
ATTTGGTGACTATGGGTTTGCCAATATCGTGGAGAAGGCAAGTTAAAATCATAAAAGAGCGCTCAGACGGATTGGCTATCTCCAGCCGACTTATGACTTCGACTGCCAAAACCGTGTGATTCCAAACGTCCCCTTCGGGGTGGTACTTAAGTCTTTGAGGGGATTGACAAAGAGCGGCCAGATCGGGCCAAAAATTTAAGGCCCCACTTTCCTTAAGAAAATTAAGGCCAAAATGAGGCGAGCGGCTTAAGGTCCACTTGCGCCATTCAGGCCAAAACCGTTCGCTAGGGACCCTGACTAATAAAGGCCAGGCTTGGTTAGCGGCTGCGGTAAGTTGGGGACTCGGGGTCAACCCAAATCTAGAAATAAAAACCATGGCCCTTAAGATCCTAACCGGATCTTCAGTAAAACAAGTCTCAGAACAGATCTTTAGGCGCCTGGCCAAAAGATCGTCTAAGCCGCCTAAGGGATCGAAAAAGGCTTTTTCCAAGGGATCGTAATATATAGCGTTAACAGTAAAATCTCTGGTTTGAGCGTCGTCGTTTAATTGAGCTTCCGGGTAAAAGAAAAAACTACCGTCCATATTTTTTTTGGCTATAGCCACGCTTAATTCTACGTCGTCTACCTTAACCTTAACCAAAGCCGGCTCTTTGATCATGCGGTTGACAATAGTGCGGTGCTCTATGATCCAAGAGGGTCCGAGAGCAGCGAAAGAGTTTTTCGTCTCTTCCAAGCCTAAGCCGAAAACAACTGCGTCGCAATCGTTTTCCCGCTCAAAAGGCCAATCACTTGGCTTAAGACCCAGCTCTATCTCCATCCGATGGTCTCTAACCATGCCTCCAACCAAAAGCAGGTGCCCGCCCTTGGTCTTAATCCTCTGGGACATTTGGTAAAAACGATAATTTTTGATATTCATAGGCGGCACCTTAAAATAAGGTAACTTAATTTATAAAAAACTTTCAGAACAAAAAACGAGCCTAAAAAGGGAGTAAATCTTAAATTTGATCGAAGCGCAAAAACCCCTTAAAAGCAAAGTAGTCTAAAAAATTAACTAGTAATAAGGCCCTGTTACAAATTTAAGGACTGATAAAGATGACTTTTTGCGCTTCGAGCAAATTTAATCACCTTACTCATACATAATAGCCTAAAGCTTAAGAAAATAAAAGAAAATAAGAGCGCTAAAAAAAAGCAAAGAAATCGCATAATTCCCTTATAAACAGCTCCTTCCCGCAAGCCAAGAGCTAGACCAACCCTCAAGGCGGAACCTTTTCGAGCGCGGCCAAAGAAAAAAAATAAAAAGCCGCGAAACAAAAAAATTAGTTTTTTTAGCTGAAGAGAGAGAGAGAGAGAGAGAGAGAGAGTTTGAGCAGATAGAGCAACCGAGCGAGAAGACTTTTTCCAAGCCCCGAAAAGGCTAGATAAAAACTAACTTTCGACCTTTACTAAAAAAATCGAACTATAGAATCACTTTATCTTTACCCTTAAAATTTAAGATATTTTAACCAAATTCCAAGCTTTTGTCAAATAAGAATGCCAGTTCGACTCAAAAAAATTTAATCACCGCTGGGCCAGACCAGCAAGGCTATCAAAAAAACATTTTTAAAGCAAAAATGAGGCCCACAGCCAAAACCGTAATGGTCAGCTTCCTACTTTGGCCAGAGATTACTTTCATCAAAATATAGAGAAGCCAGCCTATAGCTAGGCTGTCTGAAATCCTCCAAGTTAGAGCGATGAGAAGGACCACGGCGTAGGCGGGAAATGATTCTGAATAATCCTTGAAACTTATTTTTAAGATAGAGGCGAACATTAAAAACCCAACGAAAATCAAAGTCGGAGCAATGGCGCTAAATGGCACTGTCAAAAACAAAGGAGAGATGAACAAACCAAAAAAGAAAAATAAGCCAGTAACTAAAGCCGTTAGACCGGTGCGTCCGCCAACAGCTACCCCGGCCCCACTTTCAGCATAGGTAGTGTTAGGTGACATGCCAAAAAATGAACCGACAACCACACCCATGGAATCGGCCACAAAGGCTTTACCCATCTTAGGTCTATAGCGATCCCCGTCAGCCCCCATAACCCCGAAAAGACCTAAAAATCCAGCTAGGCCGTCTACCACTTCCATAAACAAAAGGGCCACCACTAATGACCAAAAATCAATGGAAGTTAAGATAGAAAAATCAAATTTATATAAAATAGGCGTGGGGTCGGGCGGCAAACTAACGAAGCTACCGTTAAGCAAAGAAGTATTAGTCACTCCCAAGGGAATGCCTATCAATGTGGTGACGATGATGACCAGCAAAACCGAGAAGCGAACCTTGAGGGCCAAAAGAAGGCCTAATAGTAAAAGACCAATAATAGCCAATAAGGCCGGCCCTTGCGTTAAATCGCCCAAACTAGGCGATAAGTTTTCTAATAGAGCGCTTATATCACTAGGATCAGAAATTAATTGGGTATTTATAGGAAACGATATGACCTTACTTTTAAGAAGACCAATATAGGCTATCATCAGCCCTATACCTCCGCAGACGCCGTATTGCAAGCACTGAGGAACATCTTTAAGTACTTTTTCGCGCAAAGGAGAAATTGATAAGATAACAAATAAAGTCCCTGAGACTAAAACGCCCGTCAGGGCCTGCTGCCAAGATAGCCCCATCTGGGTGACCATGACCACGAAAAAGGCGTTAAGACCCATTCCAGGGGCCACGGCGAAGGGTAAATTGGCTACTAAAGCCATGATTAAAGTAGCTGCAATTACACTTATAGCGGTCGCGGTAAAGAGTGAATCCGCCGGCATCCCGGAGTCTTTGAGAATTGCTGGGTTAGCGGCCAAAACGTAGACCATGGAAAAAAAAGTGGTTAGTCCAGCCCCAACCTCCGTCAAAAAAGATGTGTTATGATTGGCAAGTTTAAACAAAACCATTCACCTCATATTGTATCTCAATCTTAGCCAAGGCCAAGATAGAGGCTTTAAACAATCGTCCCTAGCCTTAGGCCTGAGAGCGAAAAATAGTTTTAGCCGAATTATATAAAAAAACCAATGGGAGAAAACCTAAGAAAGGTATAGAGAACCGAAAAGACGGCTTTTTTATAAATTTAATAGCAGCAAACCACCCGGTATTAGCCTAAGGGATGAATGCGTCTAGGGTCTGTTTTAACCTTAGTTACAAAATATTGTTGTATAGTCTCTAAACTTGATCGAAGCGCAAAAAATCACCTTTATCAGTCCTTAAATTTGTAACAGAGCCTTATTACTAGTTAATTTTTTAGACTATTTTGCTTTTAAGAGGTTTTTGCGCTTCGATCAAACTTGCTTATCCTATAATTCAGCCATAAAACCGTTAGACCAAGTAGGGTAGAATACTGGCGCGGTAGCTTCCTTCCCGTTTCCAGTCCCCCCTCAAACCGGGCGTGCGGAGTTACCGCACACGGCTTTCACCCAGTCCTTCTTATCACCGCACACGAATAGGATTCCTTTCAGGGACATTAAAAAGAGGACACTCCCTATCCCGTCAGAAATTCTGATCTTCGCTGTGATATATATAGTCATATCCGTAGTCCTCAGGCTTTTCAGGGGAACTTAATCGGCATAGCC
>JAITQT010000217.1 GCA_031288745.1 Deltaproteobacteria bacterium | reverse complement strand
AGACAAGCGGGGGAAACCATAGGTCGCCTCGTCTCGGGCCGTGGCGATCGAGGCAGTAGCACTCCAGCCGAGCAGATAGCCGAGCAAGTTGGGGACTTCTTCACTCGAACTGAGGGCATGCTAGCCTGCCTCGAGGATGAAGATAGCGACTGGGCTGAAATGCTGGTCCATTTTCTTCTAGGCTTTTCCGATCTAAGCTGGGTTTTTTTAACCGAAATCCTCTTAGGCGATCCTTCTCACTTTTGCGTTACGGCCGCAGCCCCCGATCTACCTGACATTGTTGGCCGTCACCCCATTGATTCTGGTTTGGCCGGAAGAATTTATCTTCAACCTACAGGACCGGTCATCAAGCCCAACCTTAAGATGGATCCCACCATCCCGCCGGTCTTTAACAAAGACGACTCTCTTCGAAAGGCCACTTCTTTTTACGGCTGGCCCCTTATTTACACTGACAAACTTTGGGGTTCTTTGCTTTTCGTAGGCTCTCAAGGAGAGACCTTACCCAATATTAAAATATCTTTATTGCGCTCTTTGGTTATGCGCCTTTCGGCCCATCTCCATCAGTGGCGTCTTTTTAACCGCGTCATCGAACTTAACTACCTTGACCCTCAAACCAGCCTCCCTCATCGAACCTACTTCATCAACCGCCTCGAAAGACTCATAGAATTGTGCCAGGCCAAGGCCTATCCCGGACCGACCCTTTCTCTTTTAACTATTTCAGGACTTGGCCGTCTCGCCGTAAATTTAGGTCAAAAAAAGACCACCGAGGTTCTAAAGAGCATGGCCGAATACCTTTTGAGGAGTTCTGGCATAGAATGGGAGCTTGGACACGTTTCTTACGGTCTTTTCGCCCTAGCCGCCTCAGGCGACGAACGAGAAAAGATGGATAATACTTTGCTTTTATTCCAAAATAGCCTAACTGAGCTTACTTATTCACTACCGGGTCATTCAAATTTTATTTTTCATCACGCCCGGGCTGATTATCCATCCGACGGCAACCAGGCCGAAGAACTCTTGGAGACCGCTTTGGCTAGATTAGCCGAAAGCGACTGATCTATATTCCTCTTAATAATATTTATACCTTTTAATTAATATTTTCTACTACTTTTTTATATTAAACGCTTTTATTTGTTTTATTATATATTTATCTCAATATTAATCTATTTTGATTTTTTAAGGTCAAACTTTATCTATTTTTCACCTATTTCATCCTTTTATCAGGCTTCTCTTTAGCGCTTCTGCCGAGGTTTTTTTAGGGGCGACTATCTTTGAGCGAAGCGCAAAAATTCCCCTTTATCAGTCTTTCAATTTGTAACAGAGTCTTATCACTAGTTAATTTTTTAGACTTTTGTGCTTTTAAGAGGTTTTTGCGCTTCGATCATCTTTAAATTATAGGCTCAGGCAAGTAAACTTTAAATCTAAGATTGTTTTAGTGTTCCAGTCAGTTAGGATTAATATATTTCTTATAGAAAGTCTTAAGCTTAAGGCCCTTGATCAGGAGGGCTTAGAGCCAAATATTTTTTACCATATTTTTTTATTTTGTTTTTTTTTATTTATTTTTGTTATAAAATATCTTTGGCTCTACTGAGCCTAACCCTTTTCACCTTGGAAGTTCCTTAAATTATTAAGGAGCTTTCATTACACCGACGCTTAGGGCCATATTAAACTCCACCGAATAAGCGTTGAAGAGAGCCTATGGAGAGTGCCAATGGATTTTTCCAAATTCGAACTCTTGGAAAAAAAAGTCATAGCCGTGTTGGATAAAAAAAACTCGGCTGAACAAATGTGCGAATCGCTAAAACAAGACTTAATAAAGGCCAAAGACGACCAAGACCAAGCCAACCAATTAGTTGATGAACTGAAAAAGGATAGACAGTTGGTGCTTGAAAGGATCGACGCTCTCTTAGCTAAACTTGATTAATTAATTTTTTTCCTAATTTTTATATTTTTTTATTAATATTTGATCGAAGCGCAAAAACCTCTTAAATGCAAAATAGTCTAACAAATTGACTAGTAATAAGGACAAGTTACAAATTTAAGGACTGATAAAGGGGACTTTTTGCGCTTCGATCAATATTTAACTTTCTTCGACCTGCTCATAATATTTTGTCGAGAAAAGATGACTCAGTTGCCAAACGACAACTCATCATTACCTAAAACTGACCGGGCCTCCGAGCAACACAAACCTAGTCGTGATCAAGCCTTGGAAACCGTGATTGTTAGATTATTTGATCGCGATTACCGATTTAAGAGCAATCGACCCGATCTGGTCAAAGAAATAGCCGAGTTAGTCAACTCGGAACGCGATTTGTGTAAGCAATTATCTCCCGACTCTATTCATAATTTAGATTTAGTCGCCCACGCCTCTTTCCGCTTAGCTAGGCATTTGCTTCGCCTCTACAAGGAAAACCTTGAACTCAGGGCTCTTTTAGACGATGCGGAAGAACGGGTGCACAAAATGTCTCATTTTCTTGATCTTGGTCTAAAAGAATAACATACTATTTCTTTTTACCCACACTGTCCTTTGCGGATTTCCGGAGCATAATATGAGCCACAGCTTGTTTAAGCTAGCGAGACTGTTCTATTTCGGTCGTCTCAAAGGATTATCCATATATAAGTGGAGCTATAATGTCATTAACCATTATCATAAAAGCCGTTGTTCTTCTTCTTACGATTATTATTAGTTTTCTTGTTGGTTCAATTTTAAAAAAAAGAGAAATAACACGTAGAATTGGCGATATAGAGTCTCATATAAAAAAACTTCTCTCCGACGCCGAACGCGAGGTGGCCAACGAAAAAAAGGAAGCATATTTACAAGGTCAAAACCTGATCTTTAAAATGAAAAACGATTCGGAAAAAGAAATTAACGAAAGACGACTTGAAATTAAGAGAGAAGAAGACCGCCTGAACCAGAAAGAGGAATACTTTGAGAAAAGATCGGAAGCCTTGGCCCATAGGGAAGCTGAGACGGCCAAAGCCGAACTCGAACTGGTTAAAAGAGATAAAGACTCTCAAGACAAAGCGACTGAAATAAACAAACTAGTTAACGAGCAAAAGGCCGAACTAGAGCGCGTGGCTCAAATGACCACCTCGGAAGCTAGAGAAGTTCTCTTAAAAAACATGGAAGAGAGCGCTCGTCACGAGGCTGGCCGGCTGATTCGCAAAATCGAGGCCGAGGCTAAGGAAGTCTCTGATCAAAAGTCTAAAGAGATCTTAGCCTTAGCCGTCAAACGCTACGCTAGCGATTACGTAGCCGAGCATACTATCTCGGTGGTCAATTTACCAAACGAGGAGATGAAGGGCCGCATTATTGGTCGCGAAGGCCGCAATATTCGGGCTATAGAAGCTACAACGGGAGTCGATCTTATAATTGACGATACCCCAGAGGCGGTCATATTATCTAGTTTTTCGCCTATAAGAAGAGAAATTGCTCGTCAGTCCTTAGAGCGCCTCATTTTAGACGGCCGCATCCATCCGGCCCGCATTGAAGAGGTCGTGGCCAAGGTCAGCGACGAGATGGAACTCTCGCTCAAAGAGATTGGTAAAGAAGCCGCCTTTGACGTGGGAGTGCACGGCATTCACCACGAACTAGTAAAACTCTTAGGTAAGCTTAAATACCGCACCTCGTTTGCCCAAAACGTCCTCCAACACTCTATGGAAGTTGCTTTTCTTTGCGGCATTATGGCCGCCGAATTAGGCCAAAACATAAAACAAGCTAAACGGGCCGGGTTACTTCACGACATAGGTAAAGCCGTGGATCACGAAGTGGAGGGCCCACACGGCCTCATCGGTGCCGAATTAGCCAAACGCTATGGGGAAAGTCCAGCTGTTATCCATTCCATCATGGCCCACCACGAAGACACCCCGCCCGAATCTATCCTAGACGTCTTAGTCCAAGCAGCCGATAGCCTTAGCGGGGCTAGGCCAGGGGCCAGACGTGAAATGCTTGAAACCTACGTCAAACGTCTGGAGGACTTAGAGCGCATAGCCAATTCCTTTAACGGCATCTCTAAAACCTTTGCCATTCAGGCTGGCCGAGAGATACGCATCATGGTCAACTGCGAACAAATCTCCGATGACTCAGCTGTAATTCTAGCTAACGACATTTGTCGCCAGGTTGAAAAAGAGATGACTTACCCTGGACAAATCAAGGTCACCGTCATTAGAGAGACTAGGGCCGTGAGCTACGCTAAATAACAT